>JASEJN010000032.1 GCA_030016385.1 Clostridiales bacterium
TTACAGACTCTTAAGGCTGTGAGCTTAGCGATTGGAATAATATTCTTCAAATATAGAATATGCACCCGAGATTTCACATCTTATTTCCAGTAAAAATTTTTCTATAACCCGGCTTTAATAAAAAAAATAATTGAAACATTCTTTTGCCCGTCATCTCATACATTGTTTGGGTAGATACAATTTTGCCAGTTGTTATAGTTATAGTTGAATAATAGCGAATATTATCAAAAATAAATACAATAATATTCGTATTTTTTATTGACTCATATAGTTTATTTTGTTAATATATATGAGGGTTACGGAAAGTACTATTTGGAAATAATTTTATAATGCTTTATTGATTTCACTTTAATATAACACGAGGAGGCTGGCTTGAATGAGGCAAAAATACGATGCAATTATAATAGGTGCAGGGCCGGCGGGTATATTTACTGCACTTGAACTTACAAAAAAGAATAAAGATTTGAATATATTGATAGTTGATAAAGGAAGAACGATTGAAAAGAGGGTATGCCCGGCGAGGACAACGGGTAAATGCGCGAACTGCAAGCCGTGTTCTATAATTAACGGCTGGGCGGGCGCGGGAGCTTTCAGCGACGGCAAGCTTTCCCAGTCTACCGAAGTTGGCGGCAGGATTACCGATTATATTCCCAAGGATGAGGCCCAGGGCCTTATCAATTATGCCGACAGCATATATCTTGAGTTCGGTGCGCCGTCCGAGGTCCACGGATTGAACAACAGGCGCGTGGAAGATATAATGTATGAGGCTTCAAAGTATAACATTCAGCTTATACCTTGCCCGGTAAGGCACCTTGGGACGGAGCTCAGCTATGAAGTTCTGAAGAAGATGTATATATATCTTATAAATGATACTAATATGGAGTTTATGGAGCTTACATCTGCAAAGACGATAATAGTCGAAGATGGGGCTGCAAGGGGCGTAGTCCTTGAAAATGCAAAGGGTGATCATTTTGATGTATATGCCGATTATATCGTGGTAGCTCCAGGAAGAGGAGGAGCTGAATGGCTTACAGGCGAGGCAAAAAGGCTCGGCATCAAGACTGAGAATAACGCAGTCGATATAGGGGTCAGGGTGGAAGTCCCGAATTCCATTATGGATCACCTTACAAAGGATTTATATGAAGCAAAGCTTGTGTACTTTTCCGACACGTTCGAAAACAAGGTAAGGTCTTTTTGCATGAATCCGTCAGGTTTTGTATCGGAGGAGCATTATGACGGAGAGATAGCTGTTGTTAACGGGCACAGCTATGCAAACGGAGGGCCCAAAAGCGCGAATACCAATTTTGCGCTGCTTGTGTCCACAAGATTTACAGAGCCTTTTAACCAGCCTATCGAATATGGCAAATATATCGCAAAACTTGGGAATATGCTGACAGGCGGGGGAATAATGGTTCAGAGGCTTGGGGATCTTTTGCATGGAAGAAGGACCGATTGGGACAGATTGAAAAAATCTACAACTATCCCGACGCTGAAAAGCGCTGTTCCGGGAGATTTAAGCTTTGTTCTTCCTGAGAGGCATTTGATATCCATCGTCGAAACTTTAAAAGCTTTTGACCATATCGCACCTGGTCTTTATTCAAAGAATACACTGCTGTATGGACTCGAGGTCAAGTTTTATTCATCAAAGCTTAAAGTTAAAAACAATTTTGAAACGGTAATAAACAACCTCTATGCCATAGGCGATGGCGCCGGTATTACGAGAGGGCTTATTCAGGCCTCAGTGACTGGTGTGGTTGTTGCAAGGGATATATTGAACAAATTATAATAAATGATTTAAGGAAGGGGTGTATTTTATGTCAGGAACAGTAGTCATAGGAGCGCAGTGGGGCGATGAGGGAAAAGGTAAAATAACGGATTATCTCGCGGAAAAAGCGGAAGTTGTTGTAAGATACCAGGGCGGAAGCAATGCAGGCCATACTGTAGAAGCAGGTGGGGAGGAGTATAAGCTCCATCTTATTCCGTCAGGTGTTTTATATAAAAATACATTGAATATAATAGGCGACGGTGTAGTATTAGACCCTGAAGCGCTGTTTGAAGAGATAGATTATCTGAATAAAAAAGGTATAACTGTGGATAACCTTGTAATAAGCGACAGGGCGCATGTAGTAATGCCGTATCATAAGGTCCTCGATGTACTTTCTGAAAAAAAGAGGGGCAAGGGCGATATAGGAACAACAGGGAAGGGCATAGGACCGTGCTATACCGACAAGTCTGAAAGATGCGGAATCAGGGTGTGCGATCTTTTAAAAAAGGATGTATTTATTCAGAAAGCGGGGAATAATATAGACAGCAAGAATGAAATCATTGAGAAGATATACGGTGCAGAGGCTCTGAACAAACAGGATATAATCGATAGGTATCTTGAATATGCCGGCAGGATGCGCCCCTTTGTAAAGGATACGACTTATGTATTGTATAATGAAGAAAAAAAAGGCAAGGATATATTGTTTGAAGGAGCTCAGGGTACTCTCCTTGATATAGATTATGGCACATATCCGTATGTTACAAGTTCCCACCCCATATCCGGCGGCGTATGCGTCGGCGCGGGGGTCGGGCCGAAGTCGTTGGATAAGGTTGTCGGGGTATGCAAAGCATATACGACAAGGGTCGGTAAGGGCCCGTTCCCTACGGAGCTTTTAGATAAAACAGGCGATTCAATAAGGGAGAAAGGAAATGAATATGGTACGACGACAGGCAGGCCGAGAAGGTGTGGATGGCTTGATCTTGTTATAGTTAAATTCGCTGTAAGGCTCTCTGGAATAACGGATATAGCAGTTACCAAGCTTGATACCCTTGCAGGAATTGATAAGCTTATGATATGTACGGGATATGAGCTTGACGGTAAAATAATCGACTATTTCCCTGCAAGCCTTGAAGACCTTGCAAAATGCAGGCCTGTATATGAAGAATTCGATGGATGGGACGATACGGTAAGGGATGCGAAAAAATTCGGGGACCTTCCTGATAATGCAAGGAGATATTTGGATAAAATACAGGAGGTTACTGAATCGAAGGTATCGATAGTTTCCGTAGGACCTGACAGGGATAAAACCATAGTAAGGGAATAATACAAATTAGTATAGAAAAATTCATTTCGATTCGCAATATGAAATCGAAATAAATAGGATTATATTATTTTGAGCAACGAAATTCGCATTATGAGAGTTTTGATAAGTTCTTGGCTTTGCCGCCATAGAGAATCCTTAGAGCTTTTGATTGTCTGAGTGAAACGAGTTTCAAAAGCTCTTGGATTATCAAGGCGGCTGGCCTTAGAACTTACAAAACTTGAATCTGGCGAATGAGTGTTCAAAATAACATAAGTTCAAATTACGAATTGAAGGAAAAATTCATTAAGTCATTGACAGAAAGCTAATTATCTTGTATCATATTAAAGTGTCGGGTCAATTGATGCCGACACTTTTGGCCCCTTGGTCAAGTGGTTAAGACATCGCCCTTTCACGGCGGTATCATGGGTTCGAATCCCGTAGGGGTCACCATAAATGGGAGCATAGCTCAGCTGGGAGAGCACCTGCCTTACAAGCAGGGGGTCACAGGTTCGAGCCCTGTTGTTCCCACCATATGCGGCCAAGTAGCTCAGCTGGTTAGAGTGTCGGCCTGTCACGCCGAAGGTCGAGGGTTCGATCCCCTTCTTGGTCGCCATATTATCTGCATAATAAAAAGAGCCTCAGGCTCTTTTTATTATGCAGAATTTTGACTTTGCTAATCCTGAACCTTTGTTAACAGATTCTAAAGACTTTCCGACAATTGTTCTTTCCATAATATTCTTCGAATAATCTTTAGCCCATCGCTGATACATTATTGATAATTATAATGAAATGCTATATGCTAAATTTATAATGATATTTATTGGGGGAATTTACTGATGAGGGAATTATTTGTAGAAGGAAAGACATTGCCTGAGGTTTACCATAAAGCGCTCCGTGCATTATATTATAATGGAGAGATTACGGATTGTCCGGATTATAATACCACTCAGAAGGAGTGCTCGATGACCATGTCGGTTCTGGAGCCTCTGGCAGAGCCTATGATAAGCAGGCTTTTCATAGGAGGTTTTGAGGAGCTTGAGCAGTACAGGCAGGAAGTTTTAGACGGTATATTGAACTTCAGGATAGGGAAGGGATGGGATTATACATATAATTCGAGGATATCCGGCCAACTGGATTTTATATACAGGGAGCTTAAGAGAAATCCTTATACGAGAAGGGCGGTAATCGATGTAAGGGATTGGAAAAAGGATTCGGTTTCCGACAGCCCTGCATGCCTGCAGCATATGCAGTTTTTTATAAGGGAAGGGAAACTCCATATGAAGGTGCTCATGAGAAGCAATGATGCGGCAGAAGCCACATACATGAATGCGTTTGCATTCATAATGCTGCAAAAACAGGTCGCCGACAATACAGGATGCAAAATGGGAAGCTATACTCACAGGGCAAATTCATTTCACTGCTATGAAAAGGATTTTGATCTCCTTGAAGGATATGTAAAAAGGATTGAAAGTGGCTCGGATACGACTTATAACTATAAAGGATTTTTTGAAAATTTGATGATAGAATCAAGACCCAGCATAAAAGCGAAGGTTGAAGAGCTCAGGACGCATTAATGAATATAAAACAATCCCGGCGGATATAATTTGCCGGGATTGTTTTATATTTTAACATTTTTTCTTTTCTGCTCTCCTATTTTGTATCTTATATCCTCACCATAAAATTTACAGACGGTGAAATTTCCAATTATCCTGGAGGTTATCCTCTCGGAATATGTTTTAAATAAATTATCCAGTGACAGATTAGTCGATACTATCATTTTTTTATTGGATATCAGCCTTTTGTTTATTATATTGAAAAGTTCGGTCTGCGAAAAATTGGCTATATATTCGGTGCCGAGATCATCTATTATAAGGAGATCACAGTCAAATATATCGTCAGCCCTTTCCTTCGCCAGCCTGTTTTCATTATCGAACGTGGCATCTTTTAAAATATCCACAAGGCTTGATGCAGTTTGATATATGACGAGTTTCCCCTTATCCAGCAAATCCTTTGCAATACAGTTTGATAAAAATGTTTTTCCGAGTCCCGATTTACCATAGAAAAACAAATTCTGGTTGCTTTTATCAAAAGAACTTACAAAATCTATACACGTTTTGAATATCCCCTCGATATTTTTCCTCGGAGACAGGGACTCGTCCTCAAATTTGTGGGGAGAATAGTAATCAAATACGAACATATCGAAGTTTTCCTTCTTCAGTATGTTTTTCAGGTTGGACTGGTCGTAATATTTATCTATTATCTTCTGCTTAAAGCAATGGCATTTTTCCGTTCCTATATATCCGGTATCATTACAGTCGGAGCATTTGTATTTTGGAGAATCATAATCGATTGTAAGACCGGCACGGGATAATATTTCCGCCTTTTCCATCTTTAAATCGATGGAATGCTGTCTTTTATCTTTTATATATTTTTTTATATCCATATTGCCCGCGAATATAGCCTTGGCGATGTCTATGCCGATAAGACCGAGTTCAGAGTCGATCTGCTTTACTCTCGGGAAGCTTTTATATACCTCAAGCCGCCTTTCCCTCGCGGCGTCCTCGGCTTCAGTCCTATCCTTTTCATATTGAAGCATTATGTCGTTTATGTATCTATTGCCCATTGCCATCTACCTCATCTCTTCCGAGAAGTTTCTTTTCGAGTTCTTTTATGTCGTATGAGCGCTGGTCATAACTATTGAAAGTCGTAACAGGTGCTTTGAATTTTATGCCCTTGCCTTTTTTGTTTGTCTGTTTGGATTCTATATCCTTTAAAGTTTTATATCCATTTTTATGCCAGTTTGAAAGTATGCCGTCTATATAGCTGAAATTGGGTTCATTTATTCGAAGCGAGCATATCTTGCATGCTTCAAGCACCATCTCAAGGCTAAAACTCCAGTCGTCAAACCATTTATTCAGGAATTCCTCCTGAGGTTTCATAAGATCGTTTTCCTTAAGTCCTAAAAAATCCAGTACGAGCCTGTAATTATTATATTTTTCTTCATGCATGGATATATATCTCTGGGCATCATCCGCTGTCTTGATTTTTGCTTCGTTCCAGCTTATTGCTACTTTTTCTATGTACCGAAAGTCTGTCTTTTTTCTGGCCTTACAGTATTCTATAAGGAGAATAACCACCTCGGGAGAAAAGCCGAAATCGTCTATCCAGCTAAGGTAAGTCATTACTTCTTTTGGAGAAAGCAAACGACCCAAAAGCTCATCTATAGTATCATGCATGGATTTTATCTTTGGATTCTCCATTCTAAGTCCTATCATCTCAGGGGAAAGTTTGCCGCCGGAGCTATATATTTTGCTTCCGTAATATATAGAAAGTATATCCATAAAATTGATTTCTATATCGTTATCGTTCTTTTTGATTTTTAAAAGGCCTTTTGATTCCCAATATTCCAAGGCTTTAATTATGTCGCTTTCGAGCAAGCCGAGTTTTTTTGAAAGTTTTTCGCCTATTATATTTTCACCTGCCAGGGATTGATATAATCCCGCAAGGTATACTTTTACGAAATTGCCGTCTGCCTGAGGCATGTATTCATTTATAAAAATATCAGGAACAGGTGTGAAACCCATGTTTTTTACATTTGCCTTAAACGTATATGTTCCCATATCATCATAACCTCTTCATTTTTATAGTATTTTTCCGCCTGAATCCTGCCTTTTTTAAACGGCTGGAATTCAGGCAAAACCCAGGAGGTGTATATTTTTAAACGCACCCAAAAACATGCCGTATTTTTTATACAATGGATTTTGCATATACTATTATATCAGAACAATATCATACTAACAATAAATATGGATACATCGAAATTATTTGAAGAATATTATTCCAGTCGCTAATTCCGAGGTTTTTTAAAGCCGTGGCGGTTGCGCTCAAAATAAAATAATTATGTTTATACTTGATTTCATATTATTAAAATAACGCCAAACCAACAAGATTTAATGTTACCTTGTATACAAGAATAATCCTTGTTATAATCGATGCAACAGGTATAATACATGTTGTAAAAATACATAATTGAGAGGTGTCCGTTAATGAAAATCAAAAGTATGGAATTATTCAAGGTTCCTCCGCGATGGCTTTTTCTTAAAATTACGACTGAATCCGGGCTAGTAGGATGGGGGGAGCCGGTAATTGAGGGCAAGGCTGATACTGTTGCGGCTGCAGTGGAAGAAATGAAGGAATATGTTATAGGCAGGAATGCAAATGATATCGAGGATATATGGCAGGTGTTGTACAGATGTGCATTTTACCGCGGCGGTCCGATTTTAATGAGCGCCATATCAGGTATTGAACAAGCATTATGGGATATAAAGGGAAAATCCTTGAATGTTCCTGTTTATGAATTGCTTGGTGGGGCAGTAAGGAGTAAGTTGAAAGTATACAGCTGGATTGGCGGGGATCGGCCAAATGACGTTGCCGCTGCAGCAAAGGAAAGATTCGAACAAGGTTATACTGCCGTCAAGATGAATGCTACACCTGAAACAGCCTGGATTGATAATTTCAAGATCGTTCAGGATGTCATTGACAGGGTACAATCCATTCGAGACACACTGAGGTATAAAATGGATATAGCTCTTGATTTTCATGGAAGAGTCCATAAAACCATGGCAAGAATTCTGATGAAAGAGCTGGAGCCATTTAAGTTGATGTTTATTGAAGAACCGGTTTTAACCGAAAATGAGGAAGCTTTTGTAGAGCTTAGGAGACATACGTCCATACCGATAGCGACAGGCGAAAGAAATTATACCCGTTGGGGATTTAAAAGAATGCTTCATGATGGCGGTGTGGATATTATCCAACCGGATTTAAGCCATGCCGGGGGCATCCTTGAGGTCAGAAAGATTGCAGCTATGGCAGAAGCTTATGATGTTGCTGTTGCGCCTCATTGCCCGCTTGGACCGATCGCACTTGCTTCCTGTATTCAGCTGGACTTTTGTACGCCTAATGCTTTCATACAGGAGCAGAGTTTGGGAATACACTATAATAAAGGGTCGGATCTCCTTGATTACCTTAAGGATCCTACTGTATTCGGATATAAGGACGGATATGTAAACAAGCTGAACGGGCCAGGGTTAGGAATTGAAATCAATGAAGAAAAGGTGAGGGAAATGGCAAGGGCCGGCCACAACTGGAGGAACCCGGTTTGGAGAACAGCTGATGGTGTCCCGGCGGAATGGTAAAAAGTGTAGCTGACTTTTTATACGATGTGATGGCCATGGAATAAATGCAGTCTTGAAAAGGGGAATTGCAGTGTAAGAATAATGGAAACAGATGAGAAGAGCAAGAAAGGCGGGAGGCTGATGCCAGAAGTTGTTACCATAGGTGAAACACTTGTACAAAACGGACCTTTAAGGTATGTTGACAGTTTTAAAAAAGAATCGCAGGAGCTGAGAGCAATACTGCAATTGCATTAGGCAGCAGCGAAGTCCTCGGCGATGTATTAAAGAGGAATAGTGCTGCAGGAGTATTCTATGTCAGCAAGATCAACGATAGAATCTATGAGGAGACTTCAAGGCTTAAAGTGCCTTTTGCTATTGTAAACAATGCATCTGAATTATTTACGTCAATTGTTATTGATAATGAAAAGGGTGCTTATGACGCCGTTAAATATCTGACGAGTCTTGGGCATAAAAGAATCGGGATCATCAAATGCAAAGAAGATTATTATACTTTTTCCGAACGGTTTAATGGGTATGTAAAAACAATGATGGAGGCGGGAATTAATTTGGAGAGCCAGGCGATGATGATATAGAGCAATGCAACTTCATATATCCTAAGCTCTCTACGGTACGTGCTGATACGGATATTTTGGGGAAAGTTGCTTGCAGGTATTTATTTGATTATATGGAAACGGAACAGCCCTTCAATCTTAAAGTGGTAGTCCCGGCACCCCTTGTCATTAGGGAGTCTGTCGATAAGCCGCTATAGGGATGTTATGAAATAATCTTTAAACACCTGATAAGGCTTTCCATATTGCATTTTATTTTCTGATGCGGTATATTATATATTGTATTAGTACAAGCTGTGGGGGAGGCGATGTGATGTACGACCTTGAAGAAAGGCCTCGAGAAGAAAAAATACTAGAAAACAAAGGAAAAATTGCTGCTTTTGCGCAGATTATCGCAGCCTGCTTAATAGGTGCGACCCTTACAGGCGGAGGAATTTATTATAACAATTATAAAAAATCCGGATATATGGTAAGGTACGAAGGGAAATTCCTTGGTTATGTAAAGAACAGGGAAAGCGCATTGAAGGCGATAAGGGAAGTTAAAGATGACATAAGAAGTTACGACGGATCTATTGCTGTAAGCGATGATATCGAGTTAATGACGATGCTTATAAATCCTGAGAAGACGACGAACAGTGAGGCCATAAGAAATACTATAGAAGATGACCTTTATAAACAGTATACTTCATATGTCATTACGGTTAACGGCAAGGAAATAGGAGCTTTGAAAAGCAGGACGGATGCAGAAGACATCATAGAAAAGACCAGAAAATATTATGAGAATCAGGAGAAGAGGGAGAATGTACAGGTAGTCGATGTAAATATAAAGGATGATATTGAATACATCGAAAGGGTAGTAAACAATTCTAAAGTTACGGATAAGGAAAGCATTCTTAAACTCCTGACAAGCAGCATAGGTGAGACAAAAAAGTGTGCTGTTAAAACCGGTGATACTATTTGGGATATTGCAAAAAATAACAATATGAGCGTAAATGATATCGCAAAATTAAATCCCGGGCTTAATGTTGATAAACTCCAAATTGGACAGAATATAAACATATCTGTAAGCAGACCATTTTTAAATGTTGAAACGGTTCTAAAAGTAAATACGGATGAAGGGATACCATATAATGTCACATACATAAACGACAGCAGCTTATATAAAGGACAGACGAAAGTCGTAAACAGCGGTGAATATGGCGTAAACAGGACAGTAAAACAGCTGAAAAAGTTTAACGGAAAAGTAACTGAAAGCAAGATATTATCGACATCGACAGTTAAAGATCCTGTTGCGAGAGTGGTGGCGCAGGGTACCAAAGAGAAAGTTGTTGTAGGTTCGGGCAACTTTTCATGGCCGACAAACGGGCATATAAGTTCGGGCTACGGATACAGGGGCGGAGAATTCCACCAGGCTGTAGATATAGCGGCGCCTTACGGTTCAGCGATATATGCATCGGATTCAGGCAAGATTACATATGCAGGATGGGAATCCGGATATGGGAAACTCATCATAATAAACCATGGAAACGGTTTTGTTACATATTACGGACATTGCAGTTCTATAAATGTGAGTGTGGGGCAGGCGGTAAACCGTGGAAGCAGAATAGGCTCCGTAGGTATGACAGGAGATGCAACCGGGCCGCATGTTCACTTTGAAGTAAGAGTTAACGGCGTTCGCAGGAACCCTTTAATATACTTAAGATAAAAATAAGGATACCGAAATAGGTATCCTTATTTTATGCTGTATTATCTTGATCGATAAAGATTGCCAAATACATAAATGCTCTTCTCATAATATTTTTCAAATAATCTGTATATATCCATAGATTTTCTAAAACAGATTCTGTATATTTATAACACCATACCCCTGGGAAATTTTCAGTTCATTCAGCGTTTTGCACGAAAGCTTCAGCATGCCTTTCAAGTCTTTTAAAGTGATTGATGGCATTTTCTCAAGGATAAGCGCAATGCATCCCGCGGCTACGGCTGATGATACGGATGATCCTGTCATTTTGCAGTATGGATTTTCGAGGGATTTCATCCTTCCCGTATTCGGGATATATGATGTATCAGAAGATAATGACATTATCCCGACGCCCGGTGCTATTACATCGGGTTTTGTTTCGCCGCTTTTGCTTGAACCGCTGCCTGAAAGATCGGGTATGCTCCAGCTTCTTATATTAGAGTCGGGGCAGTTTAAGCATCCTACCGTTATAACCGAAGGGGATATTCCGGGAGTTAATATGGTTCCCTGACCGGGTCCGCTGTTTCCTGAAGGCGCAACGATTATAATCCCGGATTCCGCGATTTTTGTGCAGGCCGACAAAAGGGGATCCTTGCCTCTTTCAACGATGGGCTCAGCTCCGAACGGAAGGCATAATATTTTTATCTTAAGGTTATCTTTATTTTCCAGAACATATTCCAATGCGGCAAGTATGTCTGAAAAGGAACCGGTACCCGCACCGCTTAACGCTTTGAGCATTATTATTTTCGCACCTGATGCTATTCCTTTGTATTTTCCGCTGCTTTGGACGCCGGATCCTGCGATGACTCCACAAATATGCGTGCCATGGCCGTTATCATCGTAGGGTTCGTTTATATTCTTTACAAAATCCCTGAAGGACAATATGGTTCTGCCGGAGCGGAAAAGATCGGCATGGGGATATACACCCGTATCGACTACAGCGATGTTGACTCCTTTTCCCGTAAGGTTGTATGGGGTGCTAAAGCCTATGCCTATGCAGCTTCGGACATTATCCATGCATACAGTGGCTTTTCTGTCATAGCTTATCGTCAGGACTTCGGGAAGCTCGGAGAGTCTATCAACTTCATCCAGGCTTAATGATGCGGATAGGCCTTTTAAATATTTATATTCATATTTCAATTTTCCTCTTTTTTTTGATATACTATTCTTGAATCTGGCAGATGGAGGTTCCTTTAAAAGTATTATAACGGGTATCTCCCTCATATCTTTTTCTTTCAGTTTAAGTTTAACTACAGGATCCAACTTCCTGCTGAAAAAAAGCAAAATTAACACTTCCGGTAAAAATAATGTGTATTATATTATATGAAAGAAAAAAATAAAAGGTTACAGATTCACATAAGGAGGCTTATTTATGGCACTTATAGATTTTGAATGCAGGAAATGCGGTAAAAAGTTTTTTGAAATAATGAGCCCGCACGATGTAGGCAGAATAAAATGTCCCGAATGCGGAGGAGAAGTAAAAAGAGTATATAAGGAAAATTATTCGGGAAAACATCCGGACGGATGCGGAGGGGACTGCGGTTCCTGCAGCGGCTGCCACTAAGATCTGTAAAAGTATATTCATGCCCATCGCCTCATATATATTAATGAGGTGATGGGCATGAAGGGTTTTTTGAAGGAGCCCGGGAAAGCAGTGCCTTTATGTTTTGCAGCAGTATTCTTATTGACTCTGTTTATTTATTTTTTTCCATATACAGGCAAGGTCATATTCTATCCTTTATACCGTGAATATAAAAAAGGGAACATGCTATCTGATGTCAGCGGTTTTAAACTCAGGGAGACAGATAACTTTTTAATATATTATAAAAGTACGACGCCATATTACCTGGACATAATAGAAAAAGACGCCGAAAAAAGTCTCAAAAATGTACAAAATGATTTCAAATACACATCTGCCGGTAAAATCATAATCGTTATATATCCAAAATACAGCGAGATGGCAAGCAGGATAGGGCTTGGCACGGGAAGCCCCGCTATGGGCGTATATTATGAAGGCGCAATAAGCATACTTGACCCTGCGATGTGGATGGATAAATCACGTGATGCAGAATATTTATTTGAGAGGCAGGGACCTGTCCTGCACGAACTTACCCATTATATAGTGGACTATATGTCCTGCGGGAACGTCCCAGTATGGTTTACGGAAGGTGTAGCTTTGTATGAGGAGTACAGGGCAAATAATGTCGAATGGGCCAATAATAAGAAATATTTATCATATTATACAATCGATGAGCTCAGCAAAAACTTTTATGGGCTGGATGAGACAAAAGCCTACAGGCAGTCATTTCTTATTTTAAAATATATAGGCACAAACTATGGCATGGATTCTGTAATAAATATCATAAAAAAGCTTGGAGAGGGAAAATCGATAGATATGTCCATAAGGGAAGTTATAAAGCTGGACATTGATGGATTGTTTCTAAAAAGCCTGCCGCAGTCTTAAGCAAAATCTTTCACCATTTCCACCATTATATGCAAAATAATATACGTGTGCTTAGAAATTAATTTGAATTGGTTTAATATGCCAGCAATAAATATGTAAATTTCTCTTAAACACTACTATATTTAATGGTATAATTAAACATAGCATTGCAGGTAATCTAGTATGAGGATGGGTGAAAGATAATTGGAAAAGTTTATAATAGAAGGCGGAAATCGTTTAGAAGGCGCCGTAAATATAAGCGGGGCTAAAAACGCCGCTGTAGCATTGCTACCTGCGGCAATATTAGCTGATGATGGAATTTGTACATTAGAAAACCTTCCGGATATAGACGACGTGAAGGTACTTTTAGATATAATAAGGCAGATTGGCGGAGAAATAAAGGTAAACTCAAAGAGCAGTGTAACTATAGACAGCAAAAATATAACATCGTATAAATGTATATCTGAGGATGTCAGGAAAATGAGGGCTTCTTATTATTTAATGGGGGCGCTTCTTGGCAAATTCGGACGCTCGGAGGTCATATACCCCGGCGGATGCAATATAGGGGTAAGGCCTATAGACCAGCATATAAAAGGTTTTCAGGCGCTGGGCGCAAAAGTTTCCACAGAACACGGCATTATAAAGTTGTATGCAGACAAGCTTGTGGGAGCTCCTATTTATCTCGACGTCGTAAGCGTTGGCGCTACGATAAACATAATGCTTGCCGCCTGTAAGGCCGAGGGGATTACTGTCATTGAAAACGCTGCAAAGGAGCCCCACATAGTTGATGTCGCAAACTTTTTAAACAGCATGGGTGCCAACATAAAGGGTGCAGGGACAGATGTTATAAGGATAAGGGGTGTCCGCAAGCTTTATGGCTGTACATACAGTGTGATACCGGATCAGATAGAGGCAGGGACTTTTATGGTGGCGGCTGCCGCTACATACGGAGATGTAACATTAAATAATGTCATACCAAAACATTTGGAGTCTATAACGGCTAAACTTATTGAAATGGGTGCAAATGTCATAGAAGGTCCTGATACCGTGAGAGTACAAGCCTTTAAAAGGCCCAAGGGGATAAATTTAAAGACTCTTCCGTATCCGGGATTCCCTACGGATCTGCAACAGCCGATGACGGCTATTTTGTCTATTGCGGAGGGCAGAAGCATAATAACGGAGAGCATATACGAAGGCAGATTCAAGCATGTCGATGAATTAAAATGCATGGGAGCTAATATAAAGGTCGAAGGCAGGATCGCAGTTATAGACGGCATAGAAAAGCTCTCGGGGGCACAGGTCTGTGCAAGCGATCTCAGGGCCGGCGCCGCCCTTATTATAGCAGGTCTTATTGCCGACGGCTATACGGAAGTTTCCAATATAAAGTACATAGACCGTGGATATGAAAAGATAGAAAAAAAGCTGAACATGTTAGGCGCAAATATAAGAAGGGTGGACGACGGCAAACCGGACCCGGATCAGTAGTATAATTCCCTGTATTTTTTTACTCCTTCGACGTATAGGTTTTTTCCGTATGAGTCTATAGATACGACTGTAGGAAATCTTTCGACGTACAGCCTGTATATTGCCTCCGCGCCAAGTTCGGGGAAAGCTATTACGTCGGCTTTTTTGACGCACTTTGAAATAAGCGCTCCGGCCCCTCCGGTCGCTGAGAGGTAGAGACATTTATTCTTTATTATGGATTTTATTACATCATCGGATCTGTATCCCTTGCCTATCATAACCTTAAGCCCCAAATCCAGAAGAGACGGGGTGTACTTGTCCATCCTGCCGCTTGTTGTAGGGCCGCAGGGTCCTATTATGCTTTCAGGCTTTTTAGGGCAGGGACCGGTATAATAAATGCATTGGTTTTTAAAATCCACAGGAAGAGGTTTTCCATTTAGAATAAGTTCATAGAGCCTTTTATGGGCAGCGTCTCTGCCGGTATAGATATAACCGCTTATGTAAACGGTATCGCCAATATGTATTTTTGAAAAATCCTGTGTAAATGGCGATTCTAAAATAAATTCAGCCATTTTTATCCCTCCCGAATTAACTTTTCCAGGGTGCATTTTTTATATTTGAGGAGTATTATTCCAATCACTAAGCTCATAATGCACTCTCTTTTTATATTGTTATTTCCCTATGCCTTGAGGCATGACACTGCATGTTGACTGAAACAGGAAGGCCGGCTATGTGCGTCGGGTATGTCAGGATGTTTACTTTAAGGCATGTAACCTTTCCGCCTAGCCCCTGGGGTCCTATACCGGTCTTGTTTATATCATCAAGAAGTTCATCCTCAAGTGATGCGATATATTTATCGCTGCTTTTTTGGGACATGTCCCGAAGAAGCGCTTTTTTTGAAAGCAGCGTGCACATCTCAAGGGTGCCGCCGATGCCTATGCCGAGTATAACAGGCGGACAGGGATTTGCTCCGGCTTTGATCACGGTATCTAGCACAAAGGATTTAATTCCCTCTACACCGTCGGAGGGCTTTAACATTTTGACAGCGCTCATATTTTCGCTTCCAAATCCCTTTGGCATGGCGATGATTTTTATTTTATCGCCAGGAATGATATCCGTGTGTATTATGGCAGGCGTATTGTCGAGGGTATTTTCCCTGAATATAGGCGACTTTACGACGGACTTTCTGAAACAGCCGTTTTTATAAGCAAGCCTTACGCCTTGATTTACGGCTTCATAGAGATATCCTCCGGTTATATGTACATCCTGTCCTATTTCAAGAAAAACAACTGCCATTCCTGTATCCTGGCAAAGGGGTATATTATCCTCCCTCGCGATATTTATATTTTCGAGAAGCTGCTGAAGTATTTTTTTGCCTGATGAAGCCTTTTCAGCATCTAAAGCTTTCTTTATTGAATTTTCGACGTCGCACCCCAAATCGCAGCATGCGCTTGCAAAAAGTTTTTGAACATTGTCTTGTATAACACCGGCATTGATCTCTCTCATGTTTTCTCCTTTTTTAAAAATATTATTATTCCATTTACATTATATCTGAAATTATATTTATTTAAAATCCCCGATATAATTGTTATAATATTCTAATGAGGGGGAGACAAAATGTGGTTTTGTTCATTATTTAGCGGAAGCAGCGGAAATTGTATATATGTGGGAGATGAAAAAACAAATATTTTAGTAGATGCAGGTTTAAGCGGTACTAAAATTGTAAATTCTTTAAATGAGATAGGAATATCTCCCGAAAAAATAGATGCCCTGCTTATAACCCATGAGCACAGAGATCATATACATGGGGCGGGGATATTGTCAAGAATGCTCAATATACCAATATATGCCAACAGAAACACATGGGATTCCATGTATGATTTGATAGGCAGTGTAAAAAATGAAAATATAAACATAATAAATACAGGAGAAGCATTTTCGATAGGGGATATCGATATAAATTCCTATAAAACGCCCCACGACGCTGCAGAACCTGTTGGATACTGCTTTTACAACAGCAATAAAAAGATATCCATCGCAACGGATATAGGCCATGTAAGCGAAAACGTTTATGAGAACATAAAGGATTCGGATCTTTTGCTGCTCGAATCAAACCATGATGTTGAAATGCTGAAAGCCGGACCGTATCCTTATTTATTAAAAAGAAGGATATTGAGCGGCACCGGTCACCTGTCCAATGATGATGCAGGAGGGACTATTTTAAAGCTTATGGGAAATAAGTTTATGACTATTATACTCGGCCATTTAAGCCGTCAGAACAATTATCCCGAGCTTGCATATGCAACAGTCAAGTCAATTTTGGAGGGGAACGGCATAGATATAGATAAGGACCTTAAACTTGCTCTTGCATACAGGGAGCAGGCCAGTAGTTTTTTTGATGTCAGGTAAAGAGGTGTTAAGTTTGAACTATTATGATTATAAAGAAGGCGGAAGAAAAAGGGGATTATTTTCATATTTCTTTGTAGGAATAGTAGGGGCAATCGTGGGAGGTATGCTTGTACTGACTTTTGCGCCTCCTGCTCTTCTCGGCAAGGCGTTATCTCAGGGCAGCGGCCAGGCCGAAAGTACTCCTCAAAAGGACGCATCACAAAATGATACGTCAAATGATAAGCCTGAAAGTGAGGATAAGGCCGTCACTTCGCCAAACGATGCCGGTACATATTCGACTACGGAGATTGTCCAGAAATTGGTGCCCGCAGTCGTCGGTATAAGGACTACGAAGTTTAAAAAAAGCATGGTCTTTGGCGACAGGAAGGTTGAGGGGATCGGATCCGGAGTCATCGCAGACCGGAATGGGTATATAATAACAAACAACCACGTGGCGGATGACCAGGCTTCGGATATAACGGTATACCTGATAGACGGGAGGACGGTTCCGGCAGCGACTGTGTGGACCGATACGGACCTTGATCTGTCGATACTCAAGATAAATGCCGATAATTTAAGCGTTGCTGAAATCGGAGATTCCGACAAGATACAGGTAGGCGAGGCCGCCATAGCCATAGGCAATCCCTTGGGGCTAAGGTTTGAAAGATCAGTTACGGAGGGAATAATAAGCGCCCTCAACAGGACATTACCTTTAGACGATCAGAAATTTATGGAGGATTTGATACAGACAGATGCATCCATCAATGAAGGGAACAGCGGCGGTCCCCTTATAAACAGTGAAGCAAAGGTTATAGGCATAAATACCATAAAGGTAAGCAGCGCGGAGGGCATGGGTTTTGCAGTACCCATAAACATAATCACACCTGTCATAAAAAGCATCATCAAAAACGGCAAGTTTGATACGCCATATCTCGGCATCATTTCCGGCTTGGATAGAGAATCGGCGAGCCTTTATGATATCAAGCTCGATGCCGGAATTTATATATATGACATAGATAAGAAGGGCCCCGCATATAAAGCGGGGATAAGAAAGGGTGATGTGATACTTGAGGTAGACAGCAAACCTGTCAATACTTTTACATCATTAAAGCAAATCATATTTAACACGGGAGCCGGGGGCACCATAAGTATAAGGTACTTAGATGCGGATAAAAATATGAAAACAACTTCTGCTACTCTGACTGCAAGCAATACTTAAAATACGCAGCAAGGTATATACAAATTAATTGTTGTTTCCTTAATATACTCAAATATAAAGTATAAACCTATTATGCACCCATTCTTTGGGTTTCTGGAGGAATATTTTTGAACATAATTATTGTAGCCGTCGGCAAGATAAAGGAAAAGTACCTGAAAATGGGAATAGATGAATATGCCAAAAGGCTTAAAAGGTACTGCAATATAAATATAATAGAGGTAGCGGATGAAAAGGCTCCTGAAAATATCAGCCTCAAAGAGATGGAAATAATAAAAAAAACAGAAGGGGAAAAAATATTGAGGCACTTCAGGCGTGGAATATACAAAATTGCATTATGCATCGATGGAACAGAAATGTCTACGGCTAAAATGTCGTCCATGATAAGGGAGTTTGGAATAAATGGTACAAGCAACATCATGTTTGTAATAGGCGGTTCTTTAGGGCTCTGGAGCGGAGTAGTCAAAGAATGCGACTTTAAGCTTTCCTTTTCCAAGTTGACATTTCCGCATCAGCTTATGCGTCTGATTTTCCTTGAACAGATATACAGATGTTTTAAGATAATAAACAACGAACCATACCATAAATGAGGTATAATTGACTGTATATATATTTATATTTTTCGAAGAATATTATTTCAATCGCTAAGTTCTAAGTATATAGAGTCTGTAAACTTGTTCAGGGCAGAATCAAAACTCGCTAAGCATGAAACATTGATTCTGCTTATCCTGAACATGTGTTAACAGACTCTAAAGACTTTCAGCTAATTGCTCTTTCCATAATATTTTTCGAATATATAAAATATGCATTTGGTATAATTAAAACGACAGATGTTTTATACATGATAATTGCCGATATAAAGATTGCACACAGGTTGACAAAGCACAGCAAATATAGCTACCTTCATATGAAACGGAGTGATGATAAAATGTTCCAGCAATTAGACCTTTTAAGGATTATTACAACTCTCCCGGGAATACTCTTAGGATTTACTTTTCATGAATACGCACATGCATACATGGCCACAAAGTTTGGAGACCCAACGCCTAAAATGCAGGGAAGGCTTACTGTAAACCCCCTTGTACACATTGACATATGGGGGCTTCTGCTTATTATATTTGCAGGATTCGGATGGGCGAAACCCGTTGTCACAAATCCTTCATATTACAAGGGGAATGTAAAACAGAAGGATTTGATCGTATCATTTGCAGGGCCTGTAATGAACTTTATAATAGCATTCATAAGCGCAGCGATATTGCTGCTTATAGATAAATACGGCATTTTAAACAGTGTCGACCGGAATAAAATCAATATTATTTTCATGATCATAGAGGGCATTATCTGGATAAACTGTGTGCTTTTCATATTTAATCTCGTACCTATACCGCCCCTTGACGGTTTTCATGTGCTTATAAATATTCTCCCTGTAAAATCATACGGTTTTATATATGCTCTGGAAAAATATGGTCAGATAATACTCCTTGTATTTATAATACTTCCGTTTTCAAGCACTATTATAGGGACAGGTGCCGCATACATAGAAAATTTTATATTGAAAGTATTGAGCACGGTAATATAAGGCGGGTCTGAGGTGACAGTCATGGATAAAAGAACTATTGTCGACGTACTAAATCAAATTGGGCTTTTACTGGAATTAAAGGGTGAAAATGTTTTCAAATCAAGGGCATATTATAATGCCGCCAGGAAGATCGAAACCCTTGATGAAGATATAGGGATTCTTGTAAAAGAAGACAGGCTAAAAAATATAGACGGCATTGGCGATGCATTGAACAAAAAGCTTACGGAACTTGTTGAAACAGGCAGGCTGGAGTATTATGAAAACCTCAGGGCATCCATCCCTGAGGGACTAATCGCGATGCTCAAAATACCGGGACTTGGTCCTAAAAAGATAAGAGTCCTGTATGACAAACTTGGGATAAAGACGGTTGACGAACTTGAACATGCATGTTTGGGGGATAAACTTACTGAACTTAGAGGGTTTGGTGAAAATACTCAGAGCAGGATTTTAAGGGGCATAAAATTTATCAGGCAATTCAGCGGACAGCATCTATTCGCTGATGCATATAATGATGCAGTCAAAATAAGGCAGTATTTGATAAACAGCGGCTTGCCTGTAAGATGCGAAATAGGCGGAAGTCTGAGACGGAAAAAGGAGATTGTAAAGGATATAGACATACTTGCGACATCCGATGATCCGCAAAAGCTTATGGATACATTTGCGTCATATGAAGATATGGCAAATATTATCGCAAAGGGAGACACAAAGACCAGCATAACATTGAAATCCGGCATCAATGTGGACCTCAGGGTTGTGTGCGATGATGAATATCCTTATGCGCTTCATCACTTTACGGGAAGCAGGGAGCACAATATCGCCATGAGGCACAGGGCAAAGAAGATGGGGTTTAAAATGAACGAATATGGCCTGTTCAGCGGCGATGTGTTCATAAAATGCGCCGATGAGGAAGGCTTATTCAATAAATTGGGTCTATCGTATATTCCTCCGGAGCTTCGGGAAAATATGGGGGAGATAGAAGCGGCCGAAAGCAACAATATTCCCAAATTGATCGATGAAAGGGATATCAAGGGAATATTTCATGTGCACACAACATACAGCGACGGCGCGAATTACCTGGACGAAATAGTGGATGCTGCGAGAGAGCGTGGATATAAATATATAGGCATTACGGACCACAGCAAGTCCGCCTTTTATGCAAACGGTCTCAAAAATGAAGATATTTTACGCCAGTTCCATGAGATAAATGGGTTGAATGAAAAATATAAAGATATAACAATATTAAAGGGAATAGAGTCGGACGTACTGAAGGACGGCTCTTTAGATTATGATGAGGAAACTCTAAAAAAGTTTGATTTTATAATAGCGTCGGTACATTCCAATTTTAAAATGAGCAAGGAAGATATGACTGAGAGGATATTGAATGCAGTAAAAAATAAATATACGAAGATATTAGGGCATCCTACGGGCAGGATTCTTCTCGAAAGGGACGGCTATGACATTGATATATACAAGATAATCGATGCTGCGGCCGAATATGGAAAGGTCATCGAGATCAATGCAAATCCATATAGGCTTGACCTTGATTGGAGATATATAAAATATGCAAAGGAAAAAGGCGTAAAGTTTGCTATATGCCCCGATGCCCACGATATAGAAGGCCTCGACCACGTAAAATATGGCATAGGCATCGCGCGCAAGGGCTGGCTTGAAGCAGGCGATGTCATAAACACATATGAACTTGCAGATTTGAAAAAAGTTTTCAGCGGAGATGTGCAGTGAATTTAAGGGAGGATTTTAAGGGCAATAAGCCCTTTTTTTATTGGGATCGAAAAATAGACGGTTTACTTTAAAAAATCATAGGGCTTGAAACTTCCTTTTAAAAGATGTATTATTCATATATAAGAACATTGTCCTTATATATGAATAATAGCCTATAAAATGTATTCCCGTATTATGAATTTTCGAAGCAGAACCACCTTATTTACAGTAAAAAGATATTGATGGATATGGATTAATACGCATAGGAGGATGGATATGGCAGTACAAAATCATAGATCGCTTGAAAGAGCGCTTGATATAACAGAACTTATATCAGCAAACAAAAAAGGCCTTGGACTAAGCGAAATATGCACGAAATTGAATTTGCCTAAATCCAGTGTGTTTTCACTTGTTCATACATTGACAGTAAGAAATTATCTGAATATTGATAAGTATACGGGAAAATATAGGCTCGGGCTTAAGATATTTGAGGTCGGAAGCAAGTTCCTTGAAAATCTTGACTTTTATGATGAAGCAAAAAAGATAATACAGAAAATGTCAAATAAGTGTAGCGAAACAGTACACCTTGCCGTGCTTGATAAAATGGATGTCGTGTATATCTATAAAGTAGACAGCACCCAGGCAATAAGGATGTCGTCATCTATTGGTATGCATATGCCTGCACATGCGACGGCAATAGGAAAGGCACTTTTATCCAGATATACTGATAAAGAGATATTTAATCTGTATAAAGATTATCCAATGGTCAAGATAACGTCAAATACTATAACGGATATAAATGAGCTTACAAAACAGATAAAAGAGATTCGCAAAAATGGATATGCATATGAAAAAGAGGAATCGACAGAAAAAATAGAATGCGTTGCGGCTCCTATTCATGATGCAAATGGCAAGATATTTACTGCGGTAAGTATTGCTGTGCCTGTTTTTAGAGTAGATGATAAAAAAATAGAAGAATTAATTAAATTAGTAAAACAAGGTGCAGAGGAAATAGAAAAATTAGCCTGTAAAGGTTATATAGGGAATATAGGGGGTTAAAGATGAAAGCAGCTGTATGGATTGGCAAAAATCAAGTTGAAGTAAAAGAAGTTGAAGATCCTAAAATCAAAAGCGATGAAGTGCTTGTAAAAGTAAAGAGCGCCGGAATATGTTCAACTGATATACATGTTATAAAAGGCGATTTTTATAATGGGAATCCACCGCATATACTCGGGCATGAAATTGCAGGAGATATAATTGAGATAGGGGAAAAAGTTGACAGATGGAAAAATGGAGACAGAGTCGTCGTAGAAACCATGGTAAATTGCGGAGATTGTTACTATTGTAGAAGAGGAATGAAGAATCTCTGTGATCACGGTGGAGACATAGGATTTCCGCCTTACCAGGGAGGTTATGCAGAATATATTGCTGTTCCTGCAAGATGCCTTTATAGAATACCTGATAATGTGACATATGATGAAGCGGGAATACTTGAAAGTTTTATATGCCCGGCAGGCTCAATTTTCAGGTTGGGTATGCATTTCGGGGATACCATTCTCATTCAGGGTGCAGGACCGGCAGGACTTGCATATGTTCAGTCGGTAAGGGCATGCGGTGCAGGTAAAATAATTGTGGCTGCAAGAAATGAAAAAAGACTCAGGCTCGCAAAAAAGTTTGGTGCACATGTTGTTATAGACATACAAAAAGAGAATATGGAAAGCCGTATCATGGAAGAAACAGACGGACATGGTGTTGATATTTCCATAGATGCCGCCGGTTTTCCTTCTACCGTTGAGAATTCAATCAAGTATGTTAGAAAGGGTGGAAATGTGATATTATACGGAATTCCGGATGACAGAGATTATATAAATTTTCCGGTTACACAAATAATACTAAAGCAACTTTCCGTTCACGGTGCATCGGGGAATCCGCATGTATGGCAGCCGGTACTTGATTTGCTTTCGCAGGGTATATTTAATTTGAAGGATATGGTTACACATACATTTACATTAGATCAATTTAACGAAGCTGTTGATTTTGTATCAAAGAGAAAAGACGGTGTTATAAAAGCGGTAGTACATCCATAGGAAGGGATATGCTATGAAAGAGTATAGAATAAAGAGGATTGAAAAAATATCTGATATTGCAGGGAAATGCGGCAGCGATGCTTTTATAACAGATAATTCAAATATTATAAGTTATATTACAGGATATTATCCGGATAAAAATACATATTCAGTTGTAATAGTGCTCGAGAATGGTGATATATATTTGGTATTACCGCGAAATTCCGATTTTATAGAAGAAGTAAATATTTATGAATATGAAACATCTGCAGCCGATTATGAAAAGCGATCATCCGCAGTCAAAAGGGCTCTCAAAAATATTATTTTGAATGAAGATATTGTCGTTTCATGTCCGATAGATATAAGTTCGGGATTTCTTGTAGACAGCATATATACAGAATGCAAAAGTATAATTGACGCCGGCGGACTGCTTGAGGAAGTATTGAGCATAAAAGATGAAGCAGAGATAGATAACATAAAAGATACTCTTAAGTTAAATACATGCGTTTATGATGTTTTAAGGAAATATTTAAAAGAAGGGCAAACCGAATTAGATATATATAATAAAATTTCTTCTTCCTTTAATGAATTATCAGGCAGGCCTATAGATTTCCTTTCAGATATAATATCCGGCGTTAGGGCTTCATATGTTTCAGGCTCGGCCGGCTCTAAAAAAATTAAAAATGGCGAAACAGTGATTGTAGATATACTGCCTAATCTAAATGGTTACTACAGCGATACGACAAGGACATATTTTATAGGTAAACCTTCAGATGAAAATGTGAAAATATACAGCACATTAATAAATGTCATGGATTCTATAAAACAGTATCTGCATCCGGGAATATATTCAGATGAAATATATAATGCAGTCAACAAAATAATAAGAGACAGTGGATATCTAGGGCGTTTTCCTCACCATGCAGGCCATGGAATAGGAATGAAAAGCTTCGAATCTCCATTTTTCCTCAAGAATTACAGGCAAATGCTGAAGCCCAATATGGTTGTAACAATAGAGCCCGGAATATATATACCCGGAGATGTAGGAATGAGGATTGAAAATAATTATATTATAAGACCGGAAGGATGCGAATGTATATTTAATTATTCAATGGATATATGTGATTTCATAATATAGCACTATTCAGATTATAAAATTGTAACGAATGCAGAAAGGGATGAAGTAAAATGACATCAGATAGAAAAAGATTTAGACCTTTAGGTCCATATGCAGCCATCCTTATTCCTTTTGAACAAGATGGACGGCTAGATGTTGACGGCTTGAAAAAACAGATAGATTTTTTAGTAGATTCAGGTATAAGCGGTATATTTCCATGTGGGACGTCGGGAGAATTTGTTAATTTATCGATTGTGGAGAACTGTGAGATAATGGATGTTGTTTCGCAGGGAGCATCGGGAAGAATGGATGTGTTGCCGGGAGCATGTGCAAGCAGTATAGATGGAACGCTTAGACTCATAAAAAATGCTGAAAAGAATAACTGTCCGGCTGTTGTCGTATGTCCTCCGTACTATTATACTTTGAATCAAAGGGAAGTGCTAAGTTATTATAAGGAAATTATAAAAAAGACGGATATAAATATAATACTTTATAATATACCGGCATTTACAAATGAAATATCGATGGATACATTTAAAGAACTTATTATGGAAGATAAGGTTGTAGGTATTAAAGACAGCAGCGGTAACATGAAAAAGATTATACATTATGTACAAGCGGCAGATGAGCTGAGACCTGATTTTGCAGTTATGACCGGTACGGATGACATACTTGTTCCGGCGCTTATTGGCGGCTGCACGGGAAGCATGACCGCGCTTTCAGGTATTATTCCCGAAGTCACTACGCAGATTTATAGATCGTTTTATGAAAGAGATTTTGATAAAGCAGTAAAACTTCAGAAATCGATACTTAGGCTCTTAGAACTTGCAGAATCCATTTTATTCCCGGCCGGATATAAGTTAGTCATGGAAGAGAGAGGGTTTAAGATGGGGCATTTAAAGCAGGTCATTCCGGAGATGAAAAATGGGGAATACTTGGAAATAAGAAAATTAATAAAAAATGAGCTGACAAAAATATTGAGAGACAAGGTTGTTCCGACATGCGTACAAGGAGGAGAAAGATGAAAATAACTGATATAGAGGCAATCGTTGTAAAGCAACCGGATATAAAAATGATAGGAGACGGCAGCCAGGATACGGTGGTCATAAAGGTATATACCGACGAAGGTATAACAGGTATTGGGGAGGTTGACTCTTCTCCATATGTTGTAAAGGCAATAATAGAAACCCCGCCGTCGCATATGGTTTGCATTGGGCTTAAGGATGCAGTAATAGGTGAGGACCCATTTGATGTTGAAAAAATATGGAACAAGATGTACCGCCTTTCATATTATTACGGCAGGAGAAGTGCTGCAATACATGCGATGAGCGGCATAGATATTGCAATTTGGGATATTATAGGTAAAGCTTTAAACAAACCTATATACAAACTTATAGGCGGGTCATATCGGGATAAAATTACTGCATACTGCAGTTTATTAATGCCGGAAACGGAAGATGAAGTCAAGAAAATAGTGAATACCTATATGCCCATGGGATTTCAAGGGATAAAGTTTGGCTGGGGTTCTTTAGGTAAAGACAGGTATAAAGATATAAGCCTTGTTAAAACAGCAAGAAATGAGCTTGGCGATAAGCCGTATCTTATGATAGATATGGGCATGGTCTGGAAAGATGCAAAATCGGCGATACAGATGTGCAATAGATTCAGCGAGTATGGTGTGTATTGGGTTGAAGAGCCTTTCACACCCGATAATAAAGACGCATATAAGAGGCTGTCTCAGAGCGTAGACATGAGGATCGCGGCGGGGGAAGAACTAGGAACGATATATGAGTTTAAAGAGTTTATAGAGGAATGCGATATAGACATTGTACAGCCTGATTTAAGCAGATGCGGCGGAATAACAATTGCCAAAAAAGTACTGGACCTTGCGAATTATAAGTCGCTGCCTGTTATACCGCATGCTTTCAAAACAGGTATATTGATGTCGGCATCGCTTCAGCTTATTGCAAATATGCCATATGCGCCTTTCCTGGAATATTGTTCACAGGAGACTGTTTTAAGCAAAAATCTTATAAAAAACCATTTCACAATTGACAGCGGTGGATATGTTCATATGCCTGAGGGACCCGGATTAGGAATTGAAATAGATGAAGACGTTTTGGAAAAGTACTCGGTAAGGATTTAAACCTGCTGCTAGGACTGAAGCATGAAGGAACATATGATCAATTCAGCAGGGGGTTTCCCATGTTACATATATGTAACATGAAAAATCAATAACTAAGTATGGCATAATCGTTTGCCAGGGAGACAAAATACATAGAAATATTTACATTATCTACAAATGTTGCTTATCTATAATAAAATATACAGTATGATCAGGAATCGTCTTTGGTAAAAGTTACTGCTGTAATATATATTATCTATGTAGTAATCTATTTAATGAGAACATTAAAAATATAAAAATAACGATTGATGAAGTGTCTACATTGTTTATCAAATAAATAGTGCAATTATGTACTTTGGGGGTATTGACTGATGTACCGCTTTCTAAAACACACACTGTTTTACAGAATATATTTAATCATAAAAAATATATTTCAAAGGAAAACTATATATTCGTTAAAGGACAGGATAACAAGGGCCTTTTTGATCACTTCAATTATTACTTTTGTGCTCGTTAGCTTTGTCTCATATTTTACAATATATTCAATATTATATAATAAAATCGAAAAGGGTATTGATTCTGCTTTAGATAAAACAGTAAAAGATATGGATAGCGCATTTGACAATCTTACATCTGTTTCCGAACAGTTAAGCTATGAAGGTGCTGCAGCCAGAGATCTCTCAAATTTTCTTACATCCGAAAGTTATGCTGAAAAAAGAAGATATTATGACGACATAGATGTATTTTTAAGTTTGATTGACTTTACAAATCCCAATGTAGGTTTGCATTTTTATTATGATAGAAAGTCTTTGAACATGCTGTTTACAAACGGCAGTTTAAACAGAGAGTTTGATATTAATAATCTTCCCCAGTTTATGCAGAAGTCCGAATTCTCATTTTACGGTCCGCATCTATCGTTTAATTCGGATAAAAATGATTTAGTTATGTCCGTATCCAGTCCGGTTAAAATAATAGATGGTACGGATTATAGTTTATATATTGAGACCGATTCTAAAACATTATCAAAAATACTGAAAAGAAATCAGCTTGGAATGGATATGTATTATACGATCGTAAACGATAAGGGGCAGGTAACTTATAGCGAAATGCCAAACTATTTTCCTGTAAAGAGCATTTATAAATATAATGTCCCAAATAATAAAATGGCAAAAAAAGGTGAATATTATATATTTACAAAGAAAAGCAGTTTAGGTTGGATGTTGGCTGCAGCAATAAAAAAGAGTGTATTTAATATAGAAATAAAGCAGTGGATATTAAGGATGGCAGCAATAGGCATACTGCTTATGATAGTGGGAATTGCAATTGGCTTTGTCATATGGCGTTCGGTATATAGGTCTATAAAAGTGTTTAAAAATGAAATCAATTTAATGGCTGACAGCAATTTTGATTCTGAATTGACATATACAAATATAACAGAATTTGATAATGTACTCGGGGAATTTTATTCAATGAAACAGAAGGTAAGACAGTTGATGTTTGAAATAAAACAGAAGGAGAAAGATAGACACAGTCTTGAAGTGGATAAACTGCTGTATCAGATTAATCCACATTTTCTTTATAATACATTGAATATAGTGCAATGGATGGCAAAGGCTGATGGCCATGAAGATATAGTGAAATTTGTATCAAATTTAGTAAGACTTTTACGGTATAATTTAGGTAAGGAAGGTTCTATAGTAACGATTGAACGTGAAGTTGCCGCATTAAAAGATTACATATCGCTGCAGAAGGTTAGAAGTGATTATAGACTTGAGGTTATATTTAATATTGACGAAAGAACTTTAAATGTGCCTATACCCAGGTTCATACTACAACCCTTGGTTGAGAATTCTATTTATCATGGTTTGAATGGAGAAGATGGATGCATTTGGATAAATGTTTTATACAGCAGACCTGATACAGTCAGTGTTTTGATAAAAGATAATGGACAAGGTATGTCCCGGGAAATGATAAAAGGGCTTCTTGAAGGGGAAAATACAAAACGAGGAGATCTTGGCTTAGGGATAGGGCTTAACTATGTTAATAAAGTACTTCAGGTGCATTATGGCTATGAATATAAATTAAATATTAAAAGCCAGATCGGTGTTGGAACTATTTATAGATTTAATATTCCTATAAGCGGCGAGGGGGCATAAAATGAAGAAAGTATATATAGTAGACGATGAAAAGCTGGTAAGGAAGGGTATAATATCGACTTTCCCTTGGGAGAAGCATGGATTTACCATTGTAGGGGATACCGGAAGCGGTGAAAAAGCGCTTGAATTTATAAAATGCAATGATGTAGATTTGCTTATAACAGATCTTATTATGCCGGGGATGTCTGGTTTTGAACTGATTAAAAACGTTCAGACCGAATGTCCTGATATAAATATTGCAGTATTGACATGCCATGATAATTTCAAATATATTCAAGATGCAATACGGCTGGGTGTAATTGATTACATTGTAAAGACGGAAATAGAAGATGAGGTCGTTGAAGAGACATTGGAGAGAATATCAAACAAGATGGAAAGCAAAAACAGCAGCTTTTATGCAGGCGATATCCGTAAGGAGGATGAAGCTTTAGTCGGTGGGATACTTATTTGCGGCAGAAGGCAGGACTGTGATGCAATGAAACTTTTAAACCTTGGGATTAAGGGTATCACGACCCGGTTATTGATTCCAATCGATAAGCAGACATGGATAGTCCCCAATTATGGGAATATAAATGAAGTCGTAAGTACAGATGGTTTTTTCCCTGATTTAGATAATAAAGATTGGGTCCAGGTTAAAATAACTGATATATATACTCCTATGAATGAGGAAGTTTCCAATACTTTAAAGTCATATAGATGGAAGATACTTTTTTATTCTTATGATCCTATGCATTCCAATTATCGGTTTTCCATGAACGATGTTCAATCCTTTGAGAACAATACTAATGAAGAGAAAAGAAATGATATTTGCGCAAGGTGGGAAAAAATTAACTGGATTTATTCTGATAAAGATTTTGAGCAGCTTCTTTCGCGAACAAAAGCTTCAGGAATCGATAGAAACAGCCTTTGGAGAATATTCAGCAATATTGCCGCGGAATATGATAAGCTCTTTAGAACGAATATACTTCAGAGTCTTCTTGAAAGTTTTGATGACTTGCTTTTCTGGTATGATTGGGGCATATGGATTTGCAAATTTAAGGAGATTATTAAAGAGAGATTGATGCAAAATTCTTCAGATGAAGTGACGGAATGTATAATGAAAGCTCTAGAATATATAAAAAAAGAGGAGCCATTTAACTTAAACGAATCGGAAATTGCCAAAAAGGTGAATATGAGCCGCAGTTATTTCAGCAGATGTTTTAAAAAAGTTCTGGGTAAATCTTTTGAGAATTACTATAAAGAGCTGAGAATAGAAAAAGCGAGATTTATGATATCGGCTGATGATGAACCCATTTCCGTAATTTCGGAAAAATGCGGGTTTGTTGATTATAGATACTTCAGCAGAATATTTAAAGAATATACAAGTATGCTGCCTACTGATTACAGAAAACGTATTCGTAAGAAGCTATGAGTGAATTTTGTTACAATTCTGTGAAAAATGTTTCTATAAAAAACACATTTTTCATAATATTTGAAACACTCAGGTATAACGTGAGTGCTATTTTTTTCTTATAATATAATTAACGGTACCGTTCATGATAGCTGAGAATTGAAAGGGAGGATATAATGAAAAAAAATGAAGTGAAAATAATATCATTTGTTCTGTTATTTGCATTAGTTCTAACTACATTATCCGGCTGCGGCTCTAAGGGAAGTACCCCGAAGATTTCTCAAGGCTCACAAACCACTGCTGATACTAAAAAGGATCCCTTCGGGCCACTTCCAGAAAAAACTACGATGACTGTATTTAAATTGGAAGCTGAGGTACCTCAGAATCTTAATTCCGGGGAAACCCAAACGAACAATCTTTATGTTAAGGAAGCTAGTAAAAGACTAAATATAGATTATCAATTTCCGATTGATATGAAGGGCGGTCCTGCTGCTTCAGATAAGATGAATTTAATGATTGCCAGCAATGACATTCTTGATGTAATGACCGTAGGTTACAATCAATTTTTAACCATGCAGAAGTCTGATATGCTGCAAGACCTTACAAACGCATATAATGATTATGCGGCTCCGGCCGTTAAGGATTGTTATAAAAGTGATAACGGACAAGCATTAAAACAGGTTACAAAAGATGGAAAATTATATGGTCTTCCAACTATGGGATGCTTGCACAATTCAGATCCCGAAATATGGTTGCGTCAGGACTGGCTTGACAAATTGAAATTAAAGGCTCCTACGACACTAGATGAACTTATGCCAATACTGAAAGCTTTCATAGAAAATGATCCGGATGGAGATGGCAAGAAAGATACTGTAGGCTTAGCCGGGCAGGAATCATTCGCGAATGAAACAGCTCAGACTTTCTCATATGATGCTATTTTTGATACTTATAAGTCATATGTAAAGACTTGGTTAAAAGACAGCAATGGTTCTGTAGTATATGGTTCAATAACTCCTGAAACAAAAACGGCTCTTTCAAAACTACATGATATGTATGCACAAGGCCTGCTGCCAAAAGATTTTGCAATAACCAAATCTGATCAGGCAAATCAGCTTGTAGCCTCAGGAAAAGCCGGAGCTTTTTTTGGACCGTGGTGGTCAGGATGGTCTCCATTGACAGATTCTATTAAAAATAATCCTAAAGCGGATTGGAAAGCATATGTTCTTAAAGATGTCGATGGCAAATACAATGCAAAACAAGAATTACCCGTATCTTCAGTAGCAGTACTTAAAAAGGGATTTAAATATCCTGAAGCTCTTGTAAAGTCCATAAACTTTTATTATCAGATACAGCTTGATGATCCGTCATTAGTAGGCGGAGATCCCTACAATGGAAAGAATCCTATGCCTGATTGGGGTTCAATGCCTGTCGCACTTGGTCTTTGGAGAGCGGACTCTGTTCTTCGCGATCATCAGGGCATGGAAGCATATGCGGCTGGAACAACGCCAGCAGTTACTCCAAGTAAGCAAAACCAAAAATACTATTCTGATGTTGCAGCAAACTGGAAAAAAGGTTTAAGCTATCTTAAGAGTAATCCTGATAGCTTTGGAGATGCTTTTTCGAGATTTGTAGGCGTGCAGCCTATTGAGGATGCAAAAACTAATCCGATATATAGTGTTTTCTACGGACAAACCCCGACAATGGAGAAAAAGAAAGCTAACCTTGATAAAATTGAAACTCAGGCTATGCTTGATATAATTGTTGGAGACAAGTCAGTAGATACTTTCGATAGTTTCGTAAAACAGTGGAAGTCCATGGGTGGAGACGAAATTACAAAGGAAGTACAAGATGCAATAAAATAATATAGACTTGATGGTTAGGGAGCACGGCGAAAAAAAGTGCGTCATGCTCTCTAACTATATATAAACAAAACCGGGGGTTATATGATGAAAAAATCATCTATCAGTTACCATATCATGATGATGCCTGCAATAATTTTGTTGGCGATTTTTGCAATATACCCTATGATTGGCTCCATAATTGCCTTTGAGAATTACAATCCGGTAAAAGGCATGTGGCATTCCCAATTCGTAGGGCTCGAAAATTTTAAATATATGTTTCAAATACCTGAAATAAAACAGGTTTTATATAATACAGTTTCAATTGCGGTTATGAAGATAATTTTTACTGAGGGCTCGGCACTGATTTTTGCTCTTTTATTAAATGAACTTAAGAATAGATTTTTTAAAAGGACGATACAGACCATAGTATACCTGCCTCATTTTATATCATGGGTATTGCTTGGCGGTATTGTTGCAAATATATTTTCGCTTGACGGTATAGTAAACCATATAATAGGAATGTTTGGAGTAAAACCTATAATGTTTTTAGGAAGCAACAGTTGGTTCCCAGGTATATTGGTAGGAACCAGTGTATGGCAGGAATTTGGTTTTGGTGCGATTATATATCTTGCGGCCCTAACTGGTATAGACCCGAGTCTTTATGAAGCGGCAAGTATAGATGGAGCGAGCAGATTCAGGCAGATAATATCAATCACTCTACCTGGAATTTCTACAACAATTATATTGATGATGATGTTAAATCTGCAGAATATATTAAATGCAGGGTCGGAACAGGTATTGAATCTATATAATCCTATGGTTTATAAATCAGGAGATATTATAGATACATATGTATACAGGGCAGGACTTAAGGAACTGCAGTATGAACTTGCTACAGCAGTCGGACTTTTAAAATCTGTTGTAAGTTTTATTATGGTAGTATTGTCATACTTCCTGGCGGATAAATTTGCAAACTATCGTATATTTTAAAAGGGTGGTAATTTATGGCTTATAAAAGAAAAAGATATACTTTATTTGACATCATTATATTTGTTGTACTGATCTCAATTACATTGATTACTTTTTTCCCTGTGGTTTATATGGTCGCCGTTTCTTTTAGTGACAAATCGGCAGTTGCAGCAGGCATTGTTACAGTATTCCCTGTAAAACCAACATTAGCGGCATATAAATCCGTTATAAAAGATAATTATTTCTTTACTTCCTTTGGAGTATCGGTAAGGAGAGTATTATTAGGGTGTTCTATAAATTTTGCATTAACAGTGCTTACCGCCTTTCCACTTTCAAGGCGGGATTCTGAATTTAAAGGCAGAAACGTCTATATGTGGATATTAATATTTACTATGCTTTTCAGTGCCGGAATGATACCCTTATATTTTACTGTAAAAAGTCTCCATCTTTTAGATACGATGTGGGCTCTTGTACTTCCGGGTGCGGTGCCTGTCTTTAATATAATAGTCCTTATGAACTTTTTCAGAAATCTCCCTAAAGCTTTGGATGAGGCGGCTGTTATAGATGGAGCGGGACCATGGTATATGCTTCTTAAAATATATCTTCCTATGTCCTTGCCTGCACTTGCAACTGTTACACTGTTTAGCGTCGTAGGGCATTGGAATTCATTCTTCGATGGATTGATTTATATGAAAACGCAAAATCACTATCCGCTTCAGACATATTTGAACCAGACGATCATACAATATTCGATGGTCAGCAAAAATATGACAAAGGAAGAGATAGAAAGACTCACAAAACTATCGGACAAAACAGTTAATTCGGCAAAAATTTTAATCAGCATGATTCCGATACTGCTTGTATATCCCTTCCTTCAAAGGTATTTTATCACAGGCATTACATTAGGCTCTGTAAAAGAATAATAGTTGTCCAATTATTTATAGGTTTATGCAATAGATAGGAGGAAATTTAATGATAAATGGATTTGGCATAGAATATAAAGGGAACCTTTTGTCAGAGAACATAGGATTTAAAAAAACACAGAATTCCCGTAAATTAAAAAACAAAAATGGATCGATAAAAACTATCGACATATATGTAAGCGATGCAAACGATTTGGAAATTAGAAATGTTATTGTTGAATATCCAAATTCTTCTATCATCGAGAAATGGGTTGAAATCAAAAATATTTCTGCAAATGAAATAAAAATTACGAGAGTAGACTCTATAAATGGGCTGCTCCCATCGGGAGAATATAAATTAAGATACTTCAATTCACAGGCAGGCGGAGAATTTTGTCCGGTGGACATACCTCTGCAAGGTACAAAAGTACTGGAAGTAACAAGCGGAAGGTCCTCAAATGGGATGAACCCATGGTTTTGTATAGAGGGAATGGATGGGAGTATACTTTCCTGTGCCATTGCGTGGTCAGGCAACTGGATAGTCAGGTTTGAACCTCAAACAGATGGGAGATACAAAATCAGCGGAGGACTTTCAAACTGGGACTTCTTTAAGATATTAAAGCCTGGAGAAACAATGGAAGGGATTCATATGATATATACATTCCTTCCTGAAGGTGATTTTGACAGGTCATGTATAGAATTCGGCAGATGGGGGAGAAAATTTTTATACCCCAAAAATCCTATATCTGAAGGTATGATTGTGACATGGAACCACTGGTGGCCGTATGAAGATGTCGAAATAAACGAGGACGTATTTAAGGAAAATATTGATATGTGCCATAGTATTGGAGCTGACATATCGATATTGGATGCAGGATGGTTTGGGGAGCCGGATAAAAACTGCAATTCCAATAAGGCAGGATGGAGTGAAAATGTTGATTGGTATCTAAAAAGAGGAGACTGGCATAAGGTAAATATTATTCGTTTTCCTTCAGGAATACGTGCATTGTCCGATTATGCGCATTCTAAAGGATTAAAATTTGGGATATGGTGTGAAATAGAAGCTGTAGGGAAAAAAGCGGATATCGCTATGATGCATCCGGAATACATTGCACAGAGAGATGGCAAGCCTTTAGGATATATGTGCATGGGAAATCCTGGAACGGTAAAATGGGCATTTAGCGTTGTAGAGAAACTTATAAATGATTATGGCGCTGATTGGATAAAGTTCGACTTTAATTTAAATCCAGGTGCAGGATGTAACAGAAAAGATCACGGTCATGGTGAAGGAGACGGTTTATATGAACATTACAGGGGATATTATAGGCTTCTTTCTATGATAAGGGAAAAATATCCGAATGTATTTATTGAAAACTGTTCATCAGGCGGACTCAGGGTGGACCTTGGCATTATGAAATATGTACATGCATCATTCCTCAGCGATCCTGATAATACAGTTCATCATTTGCAGACATTCTGGGGCCAGTCAGTGATGCTGCATCCTTCTGTATGCTACCATTTTACCTGGTCGCAAAACAGGGTATTCTATGAAAGCAATATTGATAAAGATCCTATCAAAGATGATATGAAACAGTCTAAACTTGATTATATAGTGCGTGCAGATATGCTTGATATGCTTGGATATTCATACAGGCTTCCTGAACTTCCGAAGTGGTGCGCTGAGAGAATAAGTTATCACAGCAAACTTTACAAGGAAGTAATAGGCAGATTTATAAAAGAAGCTGATATGTATCATCTTACAGGGCAGGCACTGGACAGCGGCAGGGGAGATAAGTGGAATTCCTTCCTGTATGTTATGGAAAATAAGGAGGAAGCTGTTATGTTCGTATTCAGGCTTCCGTGTGGAGAAAACGAGAGAAAAATAGTTCTAAAAGGTTTGATTGATGATGCAGTATATAAGGTTCGATTTGAGGATAGGGGTATTTGCTATAAGATAAGCGGAGAAGACCTAATGAAGAATGGGATACTTTTTACTGATATGGAAGAAGAATCATCAGAAATAATTTATATCAACAAAGTAAATTAGATGAAATAATTGTGGGAGGAGAATTTGATCATGTGGCCATATTTGCAAAGAAGTATGGCGATGATGTTTTATTGCTGTAAATGAATGACTTAACGTAGATTCGTATTTTGACAGCCATATGGGTTTTGAAAGAAGGCTTATAGAAAATCCTGAAAATACAGCGTATTATATTTCAAAAATATGTGATATTACATTTGAAAGAATAAAAGCGTTAAAGGATTTAGGATGCAGCGGATATATAAGTTCTGAAACCTATTGCTCGGCCGATATACTTTCCCCTCAATGTTATCATGATATTATCAAGCCAATTCATAAGCGGTATTTCAAAAAAATATCCGATATCGGTATGGTTGGGATAGGATATTTTACAGGGAATATAATTCCTATGCTTGATGATATAAAAGATCTTAAACTTGATGGACTCATGATGGAAGAGTCTAAGAAGAATTTTGCGCTTGATGTGGGAGAAGTTGCAGAAAGTCTTGAGAATACTTGCGCGCTATTCGGGAATCTTGACAGTGTGTGGATCCTTCAGAATGGTACGGAAAGTGATGTAATAAAAGAAATAACCCGTCAGCTAAAGGCAACAAAAGGGAAAAGATTTATTATGGCAAATGGTTGCCCAATATCGTTTTAAAACACCCCAAAAAATTTTAAAGCGATGATAGATACAGTAAGGCGATGGAGATAGTAAAAGGCAAAATTTATATAATGATATCTGAACCAATAAGAATGAGGCTAGGCAACTAACTAGCCTCATTCTTGCACGTGCGCCCGGCACGGGCGCAGTCTAACGGGTGCAAATCCCGAGTGCGGGCTGATAGTGCCAAGCACATAGCCAAAGGCAAGGGTGTCCACGGCGACGTGGAATCTGAAGGAAGCTGGAGGCAAACTTCTGGTCTGACGGACAGAAATCACATTAGGCATATGTAGGCTGGGTAAAGTTGCGTAACAAACCAAAGCCCAAAACTATCTGGGAACCTACTGTGTATATGTGGCAGATATATGGAAGGAAAGACTGCGTTCTTACCCGGGGAGGTCTCACGGACGTGTGGAAACAAAGTGTATGAAGCATGGTCGAAATAAGATTTATCGTGAGAAGTCAGCAGATAATAGCTTCGGATTCCGTCTGGGACGCAGCTGCCACGATGCAATCCGGAAATGCCAGCAATATGCCGATGAAGGATACAGGTATGCGGTAGATATGGATTTGGAGAAATTCTTTGACACCGTAAACATAAGTAAGCTGATAGAGGTGTTATCCCGTACCATAAAGGATGGGAGAGTTATCTCGTTAATCCATAAATACTTACGTGCAGGAGTTATAGTAAAGCATAAGTTTGAAGAAACAACCCTGGGCGTCCCCCGGGGAGGCTTATGCGAAGCTTTGCATAATCCACCTTATGCAAAGTTGATGATTATGCAAAGTAAACCGCTGAAAGTCTTGCATTATCTATAACTGTCTTTGATTTACTTTGCATAATTTCTAAATCACTTCAGATTAGAGAGCCAGTCGAGCAATGCTGAATCCTTGTTCCAGTCAGGGAGATTTGGTGCTATGTCAAGAAAAAGTACAAATTAAAATGAGAAAATTCTAATTATTTTTCATATTTTTAACTGGCAATTGGTGCACTAATCTCCTTGACTTTTTCATATGTCTTTTCAAACTCATTGGGTGACATATAATTGCAATGACTATGAATCTTTGTGGTGTTATAAAATGTTTCAATGTATTCAAATACAAGAATATATGCATGACGATAATTATTAATTCTAAAGCGATTTATCCATTCACGTTTAATAATTGCATGGAAGGATTCAATACATGCATTATCCTATGGATAAGCTTTCTTAGAATAACTAAGTATCATTTTGGAAGCAGCTTTTCTATACTCTTTTGATACGTATTGAC
>JASEJN010000033.1 GCA_030016385.1 Clostridiales bacterium
GGTGGAAGCCTGCAGGAGAGGGCTTAAGGTAAAATTCTTCAGGACTGCTGCACTGGTAAACAGGCTTAGTGAAGCAAGAAAAGGAGGCGAACTTTCAAAGTTTCTAAAAAAGTTAAGTGAAGTTGATTTGCTAATATGCGATGAATGGGGATATGTCCCTCTTGAGCGTGAGGGGGCACAGCTTTTGTTTCAAGTTATATCTGACTGTTATGAGCAAAGGAGTGTAATTATTACCACCAATCTGGAGTTCAGCCGTTGGGTAGGAATCTTCTATGATGAGCAGATGACTGCAGCCATAATTGATCGCCTTGTACATCATAGTTATTTACTGGTCTTTGACAGGCCAAGTTATCGTCTGCAAAATTCTCTGCTAAAGCAATCAAGTTGACATAAGAATTCCCCACCAGTGCCTGGGGAAAAACCTTTGCAAAAGTGAGGAATTTGCTATTGCAAAAAACACCCTAAAGCCATAAGGCAACTTATATTCAAGATAAGGCGCCGGATTGAGACTTCAGCTTCACAACTTACACAGCAACTCAATATAGAAAAAGTGATGGCAAAATCATATTGGGGCCTTGTAACAAGGATAAAAACCAAGCTGTTGGCCTACAACCTTTGTTATTACATCAATAAGCTTATAGGCCGAGATATTAATGTATCAAGGATCAAAGAATTAATCTTTGGATAATTAATCCATACAATTACTCTTATCAGGGAAACTATATCCATAGATATTGGTATAATATTCCTTTTACCAGTAATTTGTCAGGTAGCACAATAGATTAAGTTAACATATTATTTTATTACTTACCTATTCTATGCTTTTTCATAAATTCCATATAACGTTGCCAGTCATAACGGCTATGGAAATGTTTACCATAACGCATATGGAATCCAATGGTTCCATCATTAAATATATCACCCACCTGAGGTAATCTATCAGGATGCACAAAACCTTCTTTTCCAAGTAATTTATATACTTCGTCTGCCGCTACATAAGATAAATACTGCTTATTCGGATCAGCCCATATGTCCTCTACAGCTGCTCCTCCACTAACAAAACGGGGTGCTATCGCTGCTAAAAGAAAATGTTGATCAAATGGCATTATATCTTCATGTCTTGCGTATTTCTTATATTTTGGGCAGAACCAGAATGGGAAACTATTAGTAATTTGTTCTACCCGTTCTCCTTCTTTCTCTCTTGTGATGGCATCACCAGAACAGCCAGAATCATTTGAAAATGAGAACGCAAAGCGCTCATCATAAGCTGCGGCAATTAAAGCAGTTTTGCCGAGACGTGAGTGTCCCATTACAGCTATATTCTTTTGGTCTATATCGTTTCTTGTCTCAAGATAATCAACAACACGGGAAGCAGCCCATGCCCACATCATTAATTTTCCAGTATCATTAGATGTACGATCACCTTTTTTCTTTAATAAGCCTGCAAGTCCTCCAATAAAGTGATCTTCTCGATCTGCGGCTACATCATTATAACAGAATGTAGCAATTGCAAATCCTTCATCTGTGATTTCTTCAATCGGTAAATATCTATCTGGTAAATCTGGACGAAAAGCAATATATACAATCATCATAGGCTTTTTTACAAACTTAGGGACAAAAATATTGACCGGAAACGAAAATATTTTATTTCCCATATCAGCAGACAGTATCAGATGCTGTTCTATTATTTTACCGGCGTAAGCAATTTCATTTATGCTGTTCAGCATAGCCGTTACTTTAAAAGGCTTGGGTGGACGCAATCCATATTCTTCTTCACATAATATATCAAGTATTTCCTTACGTCTTTTTTGCCAATCTTCCGCAGATGTAACAAGTGAACCGTCGTTAAATTTTAATAGTTTTGGCAACTGAAGGGAATCTACCATTTCTTGCAACATGTTAAGCCATCTCCTTGTTAAAATTAATATTGTATTAAACAGTGAATTAAATCATTGTTTAGCATACATAATTAATAGTTAACCATAATAAATCAAACCTGATTCTTATCTAAGCATCAAGCACATCATTGTTATTGTCACCGCAATTATCAAAAACCTATATTATATTTTAAATATTAAATTACTATTTTAAATATTACTTTTAATTAGTTACTTTTCAATTTAATAATTTCATATATTCGATAAAATTTATTAAAGCATAAGTAAAAAGCCCCAAAGCGATAAACGCTTCGAGGCTTTTCAGTATGGAGGCGACACCCAGATTCGGACTGGGGTTAAAGGTTTTGCAGACCTCTGCCTTACCACTTGGCTATGTCGCCATATTCTGGAGCGGAAGACGGGACTCGAACCCGCGACGTTCACCATGGCAAGGTGACGCTCTACCAACTGAGCCACTCCCGCATAGACTGGTGGCCAGAGACGGAATCGAACCATCGACACGAGGATTTTCAGTCCTCTGCTCTACCGACTGAGCTATCTGGCCAACTGGCGACCAAGAAGGGGATCGAACCCTCGACCTTCGGCGTGACAGGCCGACACTCTAACCAGCTGAGCTACTTGGCCACATATGGTGGGAACAACAGGGCTCGAACCTGTGACCCCCTGCTTGTAAGGCAGGTGCTCTCCCAGCTGAGCTATGCTCCCCCATGTCGCTCTTTTTTCCCGGCGACATGATTTAGTATATAATATTTATTAATTTGTGTCAACACCTTTTTTGCCTTTGATCCACCGAACCATAAGTTTACGATATTGACTCAGTACATTCTGCATGCGTAACGCACAGCAAAAATAAATCCCGGAAATTTTCCGGGATTTACTGGCTTATCTATTCAGCTTTTGGAACAATCTTTACATTTGCTGCCTGAGGGCCCTTTTCACCTTCGACTATATCGAATTCTACATCTGCTCCCTCTTCAAGGGTTTTGAAACCATCCATTGTTATAGCTGAATAATGGACAAATACATCTTTTCCATCTTCTCTTTGTATAAATCCATACCCCTTCTCAGCATTAAACCATTTTACTTTACCTTTTTCCATTTAAGACACCCGGTTCTTTTTTTTATGCAGTCGACTAACCTGCACCCCCACATTAGCCTGTTATGCCAATGCTCGCACTAATTAACCTCTATATTGGCAAGCATAGCAAACCATTTAAATGTTATGACAAGAAAACCGGTTATTCGCCTTCCTTTCATTAATTCAAATAATATAACTTTTACTCAATACAGTTTAGCACAGTATATTTATTGTGTCAATTATTCATTTTTAAACTTTTTCAATTTATAATACGTGCTTGTGATGTTTTAAACTGTTCCTATATATTATTTAACTAAATCCTATATTTTATTTAAAACAATATTTATAACTTCAATTCGTAATTTGAGCTTAGGTTATTTTGAGCACTCATTCATCAGATTCAAGTTACGAATCTGATGAATAACTATAACTTTTTCAGTAAAAAAGTTATTCTTTCGGACCTTGGCAAAACATCATTAAAGCTGATGCCATCATATGACTTAATATACTTAAATCCGGCATCCTTTAATAACGCTCTTATCTCTTCCTCTTCATAAATCCTTTCTATATGAAATTCGTCAAACCTTCTATACAATTTATTTTCCTTCACAAAAAAGGTCAATGAAAACTCGACACATTTATCATTTAAAGTATTCTCCCATATATATACTATGTCATCTTCATTATATGTAAATATATTGTTTCCGATGATATTTTTCAATTTATAAGAAGAATTGATATCAAAAATAAATGCTCCATTTTCTTTTAAATGGTCAAAAACCCATTTGAATATTTTTCTCAGATCATTATCATCAGTAATATAATTCATGCTGTCACATAGGCAAAGTATTGTACCAAATCTGTCATGTATTTTTATATCCCTCATATCCTGATGGAGAAAATTGACTTTTGCGCCGCTGTCTAAAGCTTTATTGCTTGCAACTGCAAGCATATCCTCCGATATATCGAAAGCCGTAACATCATAGCCTTTTTTTGAAAGCAAGACAGACATGGCGCCGGTGCCGCAGGCCATTTCCAGGATATCTGTATGGTCTATCTTTAATCCTTCGATAGATCTTAAAACATAATCACACCATTTATTATAATCGACATCTTTCATCAATAAATCATAATAATATGCAAACGATGTATAGCGGCCTGCGTCATACATCACTGCTCCTTCTTGAGCCTGCTGTATATTTCTTTTAGAGCTGTTGAAGCTTTTTGCCTGCATAATATATCCGCCCTTCTGTCATACATTGTCTCCCCTATATTGATGATTATAAGCCTCTTCACAAGGCTTGGAAGGTAATTTACAGGTCCAACCTGCAGGCTGGAGCCTACGACGATCAGAAGATCGCTTTGCTGGCATAATCTCCATGCCTTATTAAAGCATTCAGGCAGGCTGTCGCCGAATAATATTACATCCGGCCTTATCATAGAACCGCATGTGCATAACGGCGGTATTTCGCCGCTGTTGACTTTCTCCTCCATTACGCTGAACGGATATGTTTTATTGCATTTGACACAATGGCCCGTTCTTATATGCCCATGAACCTCCATTATATTTTTGGAACCAGCTTCATAGTGGAGATTATCGATATTCTGGGTAATGACGCCGTCGATAAAGCCCTCTTCCTCCATTTTTGCGAGTATTCTATGGGCGTCATTTGGCTTTGCTCCCTTCATACCCGTAAGGATTTTAAAGCCCACTTTATAAAACTTTTCGGGGTTTCCATAAAGCACATCGGTGGATAACGCCTCCATAGGATCTATCTTTTCCCACAAGCCTGTCCCCGGGCTTCTAAAATCAGGTATGCCGCTTTCGGTGGATAAACCCGCTCCCGTTAAAACCATTGTCTTCTTGCTGGACATAATCATTTTTGCTATCTTATCGTAGATTATATCGGACACAATATCATCTCCTAAAATTATTGCCATTTTGCCTATATGTTTAATAATAATATCCATTATATGCAATCACACCAAAGACAAGCACCGTGACTCCTGCAATCAAGAGTACCAATCCGAAATTGATCTTTTTAAAGTATCTCTCCCACTCCTCTTTATGCTCAAAGGGCCTTTGCGTATCCGGAAACAAGAATGAAATCCCCGCGATAGCCATAATAGCGGAGCCGAAAAAAATATAAACCGAATATAAAACCACTAAAATATTTTTTCTTATAAGCAAGCTTGCAATCAGCGAAATTACTCCAAATATCATTGTTACAATTATTCCGACCATTATGGATTTTAAAACATCCTTTATGCATGTCACTATATACTCTAATATTTTCATATGCCTTTCATCCTGCTTTTTTTATAGGCCTTGTGCAAAATATATTCCATCAGCAAAGCCTTTATTTAATATTATTATACCAATTATTCCATTACGGTAAAAGACCCACATTACCATGTAGGTCTTTTGCCGCTTTTAAAGCATTCTTCTCTTCTTTCTTTATTTCTTCGCGTCATTATACCGCCGATTCTTCCTGTCTCACCGGATGTCAATCCGCTCCATCCGAATTTTTCAATTTTTTCCGACAGGCCGAGTTCCTTTGCTATCTCATATTTTATTTTCTCCCTCTCGGCCTCTTCATCTGTTAGTTTTTTATGAGAGTCCAATTTCGCTTTTATAACCTTTTTAAAGGGTGTCTTCTTTACTATCGAAGGATCCAAGAAGTCATAATATCGCATTTATCCTCCCCCCTTAAAAGTAGTATATTGCAAAATCGTATTCTTATTCAAATTTAATCACTCATGACTGGAATTAAGAGTATCCACACCCATATTTATAAAAATAATACCATGTATTATCGTATCCGGCTACATTAACCTGATCTTGAATAATACATGGCATCATTAATCTATACAATATGGCAGGCGACAAAGTGGTCTTTGCCAATTTCCCTGAACTCAGGCATCACTTCGCTGCATATTTTCTTTGCATACTTGCATCTTCCTCTAAACCTGCAGCCAGGAGCAGGATTTATCGGACTTGGCACGTCTCCTTCAAGCACTATCCTTTGCCTTTTTCTTTCGATATCGGGATCAGGAATAGGTATGGCAGACAACAATGCCTTTGTGTATGGATGCAAAGGGTTCTTGTACAGCTCTGCGCTGGATGCAAGTTCAACCATTGTTCCCAGATACATAACGGCTACCCTGTCGCTTATATGCTTTACCATAGAAAGGTCATGGGCGATAAACAAATAGGTAAGTCCCATATTTTTCTGCAAATTAATGAGCAGATTTACTATCTGGGCCTGTATCGAAACATCCAGCGCCGAAATAGGTTCATCGCATACTATAAATTCCGGCTCAACAGCGAATGCCCTTGCAATCCCTATCCTCTGCCTCTGGCCTCCCGAAAATTCATGTGGAAACCTATTTGCATGCTCTTTGTTTAATCCGACCAAATTCAAGAGCTCATTTATTCTCTCGGTTCTAGCTTTTCCGGTATAAAGATTATGGATGTCTATACCCTCGCCTATAATATCGCCGACAGTCATCCTCGGATTCAAAGAAGCATACGGATCCTGGAATATAATCTGTGCTTTCTTTGTAAAATCAACTTTCTGTTTTCTATCAAGCTTGTGGACATCCATTCCATCATATAACACTTCACCGCCTGTTGCGGAATACATACCTATAACAGTCCTTCCGGTAGTAGTTTTTCCGCATCCGGACTCTCCCACAAGCCCTAATGTTTCACCCTTTTTTATGACAAACGAAACATCATCTACAGCCTTCAAGATGGAATTTTTACCAACCTGAAAATATTTCTTCAAATGCTTAACTTCTACAAGTTTATTTTCCATCTAATACACCTCCTCTTCCCACAGGAATGTCAACTTTGGGTGCATATGGATGATGAAGCCAGCATTGGGTATTATGCGTATCGCTTATTTCTGTAACATCCGGAGGTATCTCCTTGCAAATAGGCATACAATAATTACACCTGGATGCAAACGGACATCCTTTAGGAGGCGCCAAAAGATCCGGAGGTGTTCCGTGTATTGCAACCAAATCTTCCTTTTTTACGGAATCCAACCTTGGAACAGATTTCAACAAAGCCCATGTATATGGATGCTGGGGATTGTAAAAAATATCATCGATAGTGCCTCTTTCCACGATTTGGCCTGCATACATTACAAGCACATTTTTAGCGATATCCGCTACGACACCTAAATCATGAGTTATCAGTATTATGGCAGTACCGAGCTTTTTCTGAAGTCCCTTCATCAAGTCGATTATCTGCGCCTGAATCGTGACATCCAACGCTGTCGTAGGTTCATCAGCGATCAACAACTTTGGATTGCATGCGAGAGCTATGGCGATCATCGCCCTCTGCCTCATTCCACCTGAAAACTGGTGTGGATATTCCCTTGCACGGCTCTCGGCATTTGGAATATCAACAAGTTTCAGCATCTTTACAGCCTCTTTAAGTGCTTCCCTTCTCGACATTCCATTGTGTATTATAAGACTTTCAGCTATCTGGTTGCCCACGCGCATGGTAGGGTTCAACGACGTCATCGGATCCTGAAATATCATACTCGCCTCGTATCCTCTGAACTGCTGCCATTCTTTTTCCGTAAATTTAAGAATATTCTTGCCATTAAAAATAATGTTGCTCCCTTCCTTTATCTCACCGGGAGGCACCTGTATAAGGCCCATTATAGATTTTGACGTTACAGTTTTCCCACATCCGGACTCTCCGACAATCGCAAGGGACTCGCCTTTCTGCAGCGTAAAGGATATTCCTCTTACGGATTGGACTTCTCCGGCATACGTATGATAAGAAACTCTTAAATTTTTAACTTCAAGCAAATTATCCATTTTCCATCCCCCCCTACTGACGAAGCCTTGGATCCAATGCATCCCTGAGTCCGTCACCAAGTAAATTAAATGAAAGCATTGTCAAGCTGATTGCTAAAGAAGGAATTAAAAGCTGATAAGGATAAAATCTGAAATTTGCCTGCCCTGAAGAAGCCATAGCGCCCCAACTCGTTTTCGGAGACTGGATGCCAAGGCCTATAAAGCTTAAAAATGCCTCACCGAAAATAAAAGATGGAATATCGAACGATACATACACGATTATAAGTCCAATCGTATTGGGTATCAGATGCTTCATAATGATCCTCATTGGATTCGCTCCCAAAGCCTGCGCCGCGAGGACGTATTCGGATTCCTTAAGCTGCATTATCTGCCCTCTTATTATACGGGCAATCCCTGTCCACCCGGTTATGCACAGTGCTATTATAAGCGCACCCATTCCCCTTCCAAGAACAAGGGAAACTAAAATAACCACTATCATGTAAGGAATGCTTACTATTATTTCGACGATCCTCATCATTATATCATCGACTAATCCGCCAAAATATCCAGAAATGCCTCCATACATACTACCTACCAGTATTTCGATGAGAGTTCCGACAATGCCGATCGTGATGGATACTCTTCCGGCCATCCAAGTCCTTGCGAACATATCCCTTCCAAGGTTGTCCGTCCCGAACCAGTGATCCCCAAAAGGCATCCTATTAGGTATTTGCATATTCTGAGCTCTATAAGAATACTTTGTCAAGTGCGGGCCTATAATACAAAGAAGTATTATCAATAAAAGCAAATACATAGAAAACGTGGCGACTTTGTTTTTCTTCAGCCTTCTCCATGCATCCTGCCAGAATGTTATATTCGGCCTTACGATAATATCCGCATCGGCATTTTCACAGCCTATTATCTTAAATTTATCCCTGTCTATATCAGTCATTGATAAGCCCACCTACCTCTTTCCGCCTGTTATTCTTATTCTTGGATCTATAAATATATATAGAATGTCCACAACAAGCAGTGAAACAATATATAAAAATGCAAAAAATATAGTCGTCGCCATAATAATCATATAATCCCTGTTTGTTATGCTATTCACATAATACTGGCCCAATCCCGGTATCGAAAACATCATTTCGATAACGAATGTCCCCGTTATGATACTCGCTATCTGAGGTCCAAGTATTGTAACTATCGGGAGTATGGCGTTCCTTATAATATGCTTCCATATGATTCCTATTCTTGGAACACCCTTCGACTTTGCAGTCAGTATATAATCCTGATTTATCACATCGAGCACAGATGTCCTCATATATCTTGCATATGTCGCTATGCTCACAAAGCTGAGGGCAATAGTTGGAAGTATTGTATATTTTAATCCTGCAAACCAAGAAGTACCTTTTGAATACCATCCCATCGTCGGGAAAATTCCCCCGAGGAAATACTGCATCAAAGCCGCGATTACAAAATTAGGTACTGATACGCCTATAATAGCGATAAATATAACAAAGTAATCCACCCATGTATTCCTTTTGAATGCAGCGAGTATTCCGAATATAAGCCCTATGACAAGGCCTACAAATACGGATTGAAGCCCCAGCCTTGCAGATGCGGGGAATCTTTCCTTGATCGCGTCATTGGCTCTAAGGCCCGGCGTATCCACTGATTCTCCGAGGTCTCCCTTTAAAATCTGTTTTAAATATTTTACATATCTTATGTGGATTGGCTTGTCTAATCCGTACTGAGCCATAATGTTTTTCTTTATCTGGGGCGGCAATTTCCTGAAAGATACTTCGATCGGGTTTCCAGGCAGTGTATTCATAAGAAAAAATGTTATGGTAATAACCACCCACATTGTAACAATCAGGTAACCTATCCTTTTTAGTAAATACTTAAACATATATTGACCCCCTTAAAAATACAGTAATAACAGGGTGCTTATAACACCCTGTTATTACCTAACATCAATTCTATTGCCTTCCCTGAGTGTAAGCCGTCTTAAGGTTGTAAATCGGCCCAAACAGCGGCAACTGAAGGTCTTTAACATAAGGATAGGAGAAGAAATTACTATCTTGATAGTACATCGGTGAAATCACCGCATCATCGATCAATAATTTCTGTTCGCACTGTTTGAATATATCAAGCCTCTTGGCATTGTCCTGTTCTTTTGATACCTGATCTATCAAAGCATCATAATCCTTGTTTTCGTATTTAGAAGAATTCGTTCCGCCAGGAGCAGCATTTGCAGATGTCCACATATCAAGGAACGTCATAGGATCGTTATAGTCGCCTATCCATCCCATCGCTGAAATCTGGAACTGTTCATTATCGACTCTCTGCTGGAATTGAGCAAAGTCTGTAACTGCATCCTGTTTGACTTCTTTTATTCCAAGATTTTTCTTCCACTGGTCTGCCAGGTAATCAAATGTATCTTTATCCAGCTGTGTAGTTCCTGAACTTAAGAATGTCACAGTGATCTTTGACGGATCGGTATCTTTTCCGAGAGCCTGCAGGCCCTTTGTCAAAAGCTGCTTCGGATCATCCTTTATATCCTTCAATTCTTCAGGAACCTTTGTCCTGTATTCATCATTACCTATAAGCAATCTGTTCGGCACCCATCCGTATGCAGGAGCGCCGGCTTTTTCAACATTTTTTACGAATGTATCTTTATCCCATGCAAGGGAGAACGCCATCCTTACATCCCTGTTTGTAAACAAATTTTCTTTATCCTTTGTATTAAAGAATATATAACTTGTTGCAGGTGTGAAACCGTATTGATACTGAAGCTTTTTCTCATCCGCAAGCTTCTTGTATTGGTCTTTATATTCACCAGTAGCGCCTGCAGCATCCAATTCTTTTGTATCGAATGATTTCATCCTGGCATTTCTGTCCTGGATGATAGGCAAATTGACTGTTTCAAGTTTTACCTTGGAAGCATCCCAGTATTGAGGATTCTTCTTCAAAACTACTCTAGTTCCTTTTGTCCACTCTGAAACCGTATACGGTCCGCAATAAACAAGCTTTGAAGGATCCTGGCCATAAGTTTCGCCTCCGGCTTCTACTATATCCTTCCTGAGTGGAAGCAGCCCCTGCATTCCTAACATCTTGTCGAAATAAGCAACAGGTTTCACAAGCTTAACTTCAAGTGTCTTATCATCTGTTGCCTTTATTCCTACCGCATCTGCACTGCCCTTTCCGGCATTAAAATCAGCGGCGCCGACTATCTTATCGGTGATCAGATATGAATAACCTGCTTTTGTAGCCGGGTCAAGCAGCCTCTTCCATGCATACTCATAATCGCCTGCGGTTACAGGTTTATTATCGGACCATTTGTAATCCCTCAAATGGAATGTCCATGTAAGCCCGTCAGGTGAAACATCCCAGCTCTCGGCACCTGCTTTTTCTATTATATCTTTCTCCCCGTCATTTGTAACCCTTATCAATCCTTCCTGTGTGTTAAGCTGTACCGTTGCAGAATAGACATCAGTAGTTTTTGATGAATCCAATGTCTTTATTTCAGTAACAAGCGGTACGTTCAGATGCTGGTCGGCATCGAGTTTTGCGCTGCCTTGGTCGCCAGACGGAGTTTTAGGCTTGTTGCAGCCTGTCAGAGCAACTGACGCAGCCATGACCAGTACAAGCAATAATGCCAGTACATTTTTCTTTCTCATATAATTTCCCCCTTATAAAAATATATATAATAAGTAACAATACTTATTATTCCTGTTTAAAATTGTTATATAATTTATATAATATAGTTATAAAATATAATTAAATTTTATATATGCCATAATGCAATTCAATTATAGAATCAAATCTGGCGGCACATATAATTTGCTTCTAAGACATGAATATTTTTTATAGTTTATTCATATTTTTGTATATTTTATGTCGTTTCCATTTATATTATGATTATATTATCACACCACAATTCATGTGTCAAATGGTAAATTAAAATCCGCAATAATAAAATTATAACTAATATTCAGAAATTGCATACACCGCTTCTATCAATATCGGATGCTATCTTCAAATTCATTTTACAACATATTGATGACATTTATTCATAATTTAAAATATCTGACGGACGATAATGCATAATTTTACCGACTATAAATACATTTGTACGCCTGAGGCAGATAAAAACGGTATTAAACTGCTTCGATTTCCCAAATTTTATGGTACTCATTGCGTCGTTTTAAAAATCACAGTATTAGCAGTTTTATATATTACGAATTTCAAATTACAAATAAAGGCAGGCTATAGGGCATATTTTATATTCTTCGAATGATAATACGCCAATCAGGCCATAAAAGTTGATACAATTCGATAAAATATTGATATAATAATTAAAAGAAATAATAAAAATATAAGCAGGTCATATTCAGACTATTTGAATTCCTCAAATATAAAATATGTGCCTGTACAAGGAGGTTTTTAAATGAAAAAATACAATGTCGCAGTTGTGGGAGCTACAGGTATGGTCGGCAGAAAAATGCTGCAGGTACTTCACGAAAGGGACTTCCCTATCAATAATTTATATTTATTTGCATCAAGTAAATCCGCCGGCACCATTTTAAAATATGGTGGGGCTGAATATAAAGTTGAAGAACTGACTGAAACATCTTTTGACAGGAGCATAGATATAGCGCTGTTTTCCGCAGGCGCTTCCACAAGTTTAAAATTTGCACCGATTGCCGCAAGGGCGGGTACGGTAGTCGTGGATAACAGCAGTGCATGGAGAATGGACGACTCGGTTCCTCTTGTAGTACCGGAGGTAAATCCCGAGGATGTAAAATGGAACAAGGGCATCATAGCGAACCCAAATTGTTCGACTATACAGGCTGTTGTTGCGCTTAAACCGCTCAACGACAAATATAAGATCAAAAGGATAGTTTATTCTACATACCAATCCGTATCGGGAGCAGGTATGGGAGGCTACATGGACCTTCTTAACGGATACAAAAATGAACCTCCAAAGAAATTTCCATATCCTATTGCCGGCAATTGCCTGCCGCATATAGATTCATTCCTTCCAAACGGTTATACCAAGGAAGAAATAAAAATGGTAAATGAAACGAGGAAAATACTCCATGATAGTTCGCTCAGGATAACGGCGACGACTGTCAGAGTCCCCGTATTTTATTGCCACTCTGAATCTATAAATGTGGAATTTAAAAATGATTTCGATATAGGCGATTTAAGAAAACTTCTTTCGAATTCGAAGGGACTGGTTGTTATAGACGACCCTTCAAAGAGCTGCTATCCTATGCCGGTATACTGCGCAGATAAGGATGAAGTCTTCGTCGGAAGGATAAGAAGGGATGAAAGCATAGAATACGGAATTAACATGTGGGTTGTTGCAGACAATGTCAGAAAGGGAGCTGCGACAAATGCTGTGCAGATCGCACAATTATTGATAAAATAATAAAAAGAAAGGATGGTTTAAATTGAGTTTATTTACAGGATCAGGTGTTGCGCTTATAACACCATTTACTCAGGATGGAGTGGATTTTAAAAAACTCGAGGAACTTCTTGAATGGCATGTCAAAGAAGGCACCGACGCCATCATCATCTGCGGTACGACCGGAGAAGCTTCGACGATGACATTGAAAGAGCGCAAAGATACTATAAAATTTACAATCGAGGTTATAAACAAAAGGATACCCGTTATAGCAGGCACGGGCTCGAATAATACGGCATCTGCCATAGAGATGAGCAAATGGGCCGATGAAGCCGGAGCAGACGGTTTGCTTGTAATAACGCCTTATTATAACAAGACTACTCAAAAAGGGTGTATCGAGCATTTCAAAGCAATTGCTAAAGAAGTTAAAAAGCCTATAATAATATACAATGTGCCATCGCGTACCGGGCTCAATATTTTACCTGAAACATTATATGAGCTTTCCAATGTCCCAAACATCTCGGGAGTCAAAGAGGCCAGCGGCAATATATCCCAGATTGCAGCCATAGCCGGGCTCTGCCGCGATAAGCTCGACATATATTCCGGAAACGACGACCAGATAATCCCCATACTTTCATTAGGGGGCAAAGGCGTGATATCCGTTTTGGCAAACATACTTCCAGGCGATACCCATAAGATGACTGCAAAATTCTTTGAAGGCGACTTAAAGGGAGCGCTGAAATTGCAGCTTGATATGTTCCCGCTAATCAAGGCATTATTTATTGAAACAAATCCTATCCCTGTCAAAGAGGCCATGAATCTCATGGGTATGAATGTAGGCAAGCTACGGCTTCCATTGGTTAATATGTCGCAGAAAAACCTTGAAGTGCTAAAAGACAAGATGAATGCCTATGGCATAAAAACACAGGAGTGATAGAATGATCAATATTCTTTTAAACGGCTGCAACGGCAGGATGGGACAGGTAATAACAAAGCTTTCAAATGAAGATTCCGAAATTAAAATAACTGCGGGAGCAGATATCTGCCCGGATAAAATAAAGAATAATTATCCTGTTTACCATGCATTGACTGATGTAAAGGAAGATGCTGATGTAATAATCGATTTTTCAAATATAAAAGCTCTGCCTCTCCTCCTTTCGTATGCAGTCGATAAAAAAAAGCCGGTGGTTATCTGCACGACGGGGCAGACAGCCAGGGATAAAGAACATATTGCAGATGCATCTGAAAAAACCGCCATATTGACATCTGCGAATATGTCCCTCGGAATAAACCTTTTGATGAATCTGGTAAAGACTGCCGCCTCCGCTCTCCAGGATAGCTTCGATATAGAAATAATTGAAATGCATCACAACCAGAAGGCAGATTCTCCAAGCGGCACCGCCCTGGCCATCGCCGATGCTATAACCAAATCCATATCGTCTCCTATGGAATATGTTTTTGGGAGGCATTCAAAAACACAAAAAAGGGCCAAACATGAAATAGGAATACATGCCATACGCGGAGGAAATATCATAGGGGAGCATTCGGTTTTATTCGCAGGCATGGGAGAGGTCATAGAAATAAAACATTCAGCCATATCAAGAGATGTATTTGGCATAGGAGCTATAAAAGCCGCAAAATATTTGTACAATAAGAAAACAGGGCTCTACAGCATGGATGATGTGATAAATAACAGGTAAAAGCCATTATATGGTACCCTGTTCAGGTAAAATCATCACTATGCTTTAATTCGATTCGTGATATGAAATCAGTATAAATAGAATTATGTTATTTGAGCAAGGTGTGTGAAATGAATTCAAATAGATTTATAAATAAAAAAGTTCAATCTATACAATTGTCGCCTATAAGAAAATTTTTTAATTTGGTATCGGAGGTGCCCGGAGCCATATCCTTGACGATCGGGCAGCCTGACTTCAATACGCCTGAAAGCATAAAAAGCGCAGGTATAAATGCCATCAGAAACAATTATACAAAATATACCCATAATCAGGGAAGAGAAGACCTGCGGCAGGAACTTGGCAAATATTTGAAAAGCCATTATAATATATGCTATGACTATGAAAAAGAGATAACCGTTACGGTAGGTTCCGGTGAAGCGATAGATGCCGTCATCAGGACTATTGTTGACGATAACGATGAAGTGCTCATCCCTTCACCAGGATATGTGGCATACGGCGCCTGCGTAACACTGGCGGGAGGAATTCCAGTATATGTGCCCCTGTATTTTGACGATTCGTTCAAGCTTAAGGCAGATATACTGGAAAAGTATATTACACGTAAAACAAAGGCCCTTATACTTTCTTACCCTTCAAATCCAACCGGTGCCACTATGGATATGGATGATCTGTCGGGAATAGCGGACATAGCAAAAAAATACGATCTTTTTGTGATATCCGATGAAATTTACAGCGAATTGACCTATGGAAAAAAGCATGTATCCATTGCCTCCATAAACGGAATGAAAGAAAGATCCGCGGTGATAAACGGGTTTTCCAAAGCTTATTCCATGACTGGCTGGAGGCTTGGATATGTAGCCGCCCCATCCCGTATCATGGAGCAGATAGTAAAGGTTCACCAGTATGACGTAACATGCGCACCATCCATAAGCCAGGCTGCCGGCATCGAAGCGTTAAAAAACGGGGATAAATATATATCCCTTATGGTCAGCGAATATGACAGAAGAAGGCAATATTGTTACAATCGGTTAAGGGCTATGGGCCTGCTGTGTTTTAACCCCGATGGCGCCTTCTATATCTTCCCTGAGATAAAAAAATACAACATGCCATCGGAAGAGTTCTGCCGGAGACTTCTTTATGAAAATAAGCTGGCGGTTGTTCCAGGTTCCGCATTTGGCATTTACGGGGAAGGCTATATAAGGATATCCTATGCTTACTCGATGGATGTGCTTGAAGAAGGCCTCGACCGTCTGGAAGAGTTTATAGAAAAATTAGAGTGAGGACATTTTTGCTGATTCAAAGACGAAAGGAGATATACATTGGATAAAGAATTGGAAAATAAAAAATATGATTTTACAAACCCTTATGACATAGCGAGATATATAAAGGATGCGAAAAAAGCTACCCCCGTCAAGGTGTACGTCGACGGCACCATAGGGAATTGCGACTTTAAGAATATTACGGCTTTCGGAAATGGCGCTTTCTGGATACTTTTTGGCGAGCTCAATGAATTGCAGTTATTTTTAAATGAACATAAGGATAAAATAAAAAAATATATAATAGACAGCGACAGGCGGAATTCTGCAATACCCCTTTTGGATATAAAGAATTTAGACGCCCGAATAGAACCCGGTGCGATAATAAGGGACAAAGTAAAGATAGGTAAAAATGCTGTAATCATGATGGGCGCCGTAATCAATATAGGCGCTGAAGTAGGCGCTGGGACAATGGTTGATATGAATGCGGTCGTAGGTGCCAGAGGAAAGATAGGTAAAAATGTACATTTAGGAGCTGGCGCAGTGATAGCCGGAGTACTGGAGCCCCCGAGCAGTACGCCGGTAACCATTGATGACGATGTCTTAATAGGTGCCAATGCAGTTGTGCTCGAGGGCATACACATAGGGCAGGGAGCTGTTGTTGCGGCAGGCGCTGTCGTAACCAAGGATGTAAAACCTTATACGGTAGTTGCAGGAGTACCTGCCAAAGTTATAAAATCCGTCGATGCCAAAACAAAGGACAAAACAAAATCAATGGATGATTTGAGAAAATAAAAGGCAGATTTTTACTGCCTTTTATTCCTCTTCTTCAACTTTTTCCATTTTTGAAATGGAAACCTCATAGGCTGTTTTTGTCAGGACTTCGTTATCTGAAATTTTTTTCTGATATTCCCTGCTCTGTACCCTTCCCCATATTCTTATGTGATCACCAACATTTAACTTTTCAGAGAATCTGGCATTTCTGCCCCATGCTATCGCCGGTATGTAATCGGATTTGTTATAAGGCCTGTTTACAGCTATAAGCATATCGGTTATTTCTCTTCCAAATGGAGTCGTCCTGTATACAGGTTTTTTACAAATATACCCGTCCAAAAAAATCTGATTTGGATTTTTAGTCTTTTCATCGGTAAAACTTATGTCCCTTGCAAAAATCGTGAGTATTAACCGGTTGCCCCCATCGGCATATTTGTTATACGACCTCAATTGTCCTTCCACTATTACATTTTTACCTACATCTACACTCGAGCTTTCAATAAGCCTTTCTGAAATCGTCACAGGAAGTATATCGGCCGCTTCACTTAATCGTGGAACCTCAATAGTGAAATTATAAAACCCCTCCCCATACATTTCATGACTAAATTCTGGCTTAGATGCAATTTTACCTTCTACATATATTTTATTTGAGGTTATTACATTATCGGCCATTCCCCTCTCTCCCTTCGTATTTCTACATTTTTAATAAATCTATGATATACTTATTCGTATATCTTGTTTTTTATGAAGATTTTTTGATTATATTTTTTACTTTGTTAAATTCCCCAATATTTTTCCGTCAAGTATATCAACTATTTTTTGTCTTAAAAAATTATATTTGCGGCTGCAGAAAATCAGCAGTATGTCTTTTTCTCCCAAAGAATTGATTATATGATTTACGGGCGACAAATCTTCTCCCAGAATCTTTATTTCAGCATCATGATTTCCTATCGAATTATGCAAAATATCAGCATATTTCATATGGTCGGCATCTGCAAGAAGAAATATATTTTTAATTTTCAGTATCAGAGTCCATGTTCCGATCGATTCAAGTATATCTTTATTTATTTCAAAAGAATTTTTAGCATCTAAATCAAAAATCAAATAAATATTATCATAAGGTAAATTTGGGATTGATTCAAAGCCGCTTTCAAAGCTCAATATATTATCGCATATGTTATCGATAATCATATATCCATGTTCATATAATATTTTAAAACCTGTTTTATCAAGTGAAGAAAAATTAATTCCCGTCTTCACCAGGTTCATAGATATACCAAGAATCAAGGCCGTCGTAATTGCAGCAAGCCCGTTATAAACATTATACTGTCCTGCCGATTTTAAAGTGATAGGAATTTCCATGGGCTCAATTATATCACCGCTATACTGCATTATGGAGCGTTGTATACAGTAACAAAAGTCAATCTCCCTGCCGTATTCAACACTCGAAGCCGTAACAGTTGCCTTATTCCCGAGTCCATAAGTATAAAGATAGGTATTTTCCAAATTGATAATAATATTCTTCCAATGCTTATCATCTGTATTTAAAATAACAGTTTTTGTTTTATTTGCCGAGTTTATTATCGAGTTTATCCTATTTATACCTTCAGGGCTGCTTTCATAAGTACCATCAGATATACTACAATGAGTCAAAATATCAAATCTAATGCTCTGATATCTGTATTTTAAGAAATCTTCATCCATTTCAACTATTATGATATCATTAATGGGATGTTTTTTTAATATTTTATTTAATTCAATTTTCGGCAAGTTTTTATCATTTACTACACTATTTTCATTGTTTATGATTGATACATGCAACCCTGAACGGTTAAATATGCCAAATAACATGTTAATTGTCGAAGTTTTCCCGTTTGAGCCGAAAACTCCTATAGTTAAAACTTCATTTCCCAAAGATGAAAGCATATATTAACACTCCTTAAAATCATTATAGCTGTTATATTATGGTAAATGAGCTGAGCATTTGTATAAATAATATACTCAGCATCTTTTATATAGTTTATAGTGTACAGTATGCTTATTTTTATTCTTAACAGCTATATCAGGAGTTACTTTAATAGTTTTTGCATTCCCGTATTGTCTACATAGTAATTTTCTTTATACAAAAGGTCGGAAACTTTAATAAATTTATATCCATCCTTGCTCAAGCTATTTATGATTTCAGGCAGAGCGTTAACAGTAACCTTCGAATTGGTATGAAAAAGTATGATTGAACCGTTATTTGCTTTCGAGATCACCCTGTCCGTGACATCCTGCGCATTTTCCCCTTCTGTGTCCAATGAGTCTATATTCCATTGTACTATAGTATAATGCATTTCCTTTGCTGTTGAAATAACTTCATTATTATATTCACCATACGGCACTCTAAGGAGGTTCGTTCTTTTGCCCGTTATCTTCATCAAGCATTCTTCGGCGTTTTTAATTTCATTTTTTATTTTTTCCGAAGGTATCTTTGTCATCTTTATATGGGTTGTTGAATGGTTTCCAATCTCATTCCCGCTCTCATTAATCGCTCTAACTGCATCAGGGTATCTTTGGGCCCACGTGCCAAGTACAAAAAACGTTGCCTTGGTATTATGCCCTTCCAGTACGTTCAATATTTCGTTTATATACTGATCGCCCCAACCCACATCAAATGTCAATGCGACTCTTTTTTCTTTTATATCCACTGAATATATGGGCATCTCACTATCATTGTTTACAAAATAACTGAATACGCCTGTTTTCAGATTGACCTGATATATTAAGGAAATGCAAATTATTGCAAATACAATAGCCACGCTTATTATTGTCCTTTTTCTGATTACAATAATATTCAAAGCAAACCCTCCAATAATTTATACTTATATATTTATACTACTTCATGGGCCAATTTATAACGCGCTTCAAACCGGAATTGCTATTTTAACATGAGCAAAACCATGCGCTATATCCGGTATTAATATGATGCGGAAAAACCTTTTTTATTTTATTTCGTCAAATGTATACAATGAGTGATTATGGCAAAAATAAATAATGTAACAGGTACAAAAGATAAAACCACATATACAAAAGACAAAGCGGGATATTCCCGCTTATTTTTTCTGACTGGCAGGCAAAAGTAAAACTTGTAAAATATAGATAAAATATATGTATATGCTAATATGATATTATTTATACATAATAGACATAATATAACTATCATATTTTTTATAAAATGGGATAAATTAATAATAAACCTAAGATTATTATTAAATACTACAATGTATAAAAGGAGGAGAGTTTATGGCATTAGGTCAAAATTCTTCAGGAAGGACACAGTTGGTGCCGGATGTGCATCACACTCTTGATAATATAAAATATGAAATAGCTACAGAATTATCTATACCAGTACATCAGGGTTCAGAAGATTACTGGGGAAACATAACTTCAAAGGACTGCGGCAAAGTCGGGGGCATAATGGTAAAAAGGATGATAGCTCTTGCAGAGAAAGAGCTTTTAGGCGGCAAGCAGCTCGATAAAATATAATATTCAACTAAAATTGGCCTGAATCCAGGCCAATTTTAGTTGGCGGGTAAAAAACATGCCGTACAAAAAATGGTACGGCATGTTTTTTATTCGACTATTGTTTTCTCAATATCAATAAAGCCGCTGGCAACATCAACGGATACGTTGTCTCCGTCCACCTCCACAGTTCCATAGCCTGTCTCAGTTGAAATAAAGCTTTTATAACTATTGCTGTTATTTGTTCTTACATACAGCGTTTTTTCGATATTATCGTATCTTACGCCGGTAAAGCCAAATATCAGCGAATATGATGCCATGGCGCGCGCATACCAGTTCCCACACTCATATTCATCGAAGGGATTGCGTACGGTGCCGTCATACCTTCTGCGGCAACTTCTGACTATATCAAGGGCCTCTTTTGTATAGCCCTTGATCAAAAGATGGGATGCAACCTGGTATTCGATTCCCGTCCAAACCTCGTCGCTGTATACGAATGGGAGAGAAGGCTTGCCGCCTTTGGGCCATGTACAGAGAAGCAATCCGGCTTCGTTGCCGAGGGCGTATCCCGGACGTTGTGGATTGGCGTGAGATGACAGATTTTCTTTATAATTATACTTATATATGCTCAATAAATCTGACCTTAATTTATCGTCGTCGATAATATCGTCAAGGCCGCTTATTTCAGACAGCCAGACGCCGACTACACTATCCGACAGGCAGCCTGTTGCATACTGATATTTCGGACCCTCTCTTTCAAGCAATGCTTTATTTTCAGTATTTGCTCCTTCATATGAAAATTTGGTGTGCAAATTCCTATACATTACCTTCTGATAGAAATATTCGCCGTTGTATAAATTGTTTTCAACATATGATCTGCCTTTTTTATAAAGCTCGCTGTATAAATCATATTTCTCGCCGAGTGCCTGTGCCATTTTGCAGGCAGCCTTCAACGCTCCCAGATAAAACGACGAACACATCGCGTCAACTCCCCAGAATTCGATGTCATATGTATTATGATGAGGTTCGGTCAATACTCCGTTGCGATCCGGATCCCAGGTCTTTATGCAATAATTCAAGCTTTTGCATACCCTCGGCCATATGGTTTTCAGCCATAAATTATCTCCGCATATGCGCCAGTCGCGATAAACTTTGATAATTCCGCCGAGCTGCCCGTCGCTTGCAGCTCTAAATGTGTGCTTTGCCTTCCTAATAGGAAGATATGCCCTGAACTCCTGATGTCCGGTCAAATCATCCTGCATATCATAGAATTCGGTTTGCCTGAGACCTCGCTCAAGCCTGGGGAATAAATTGCATATGGTCTGCGCGTAATTCCATACATGAGTACATGAGCCGTGGCAGGAACCTTTGGTATCGCAGCAGCCTTCCCATCCCCATAGCCGGCCGTCTGCCTGCCTTAATATTGTCGGAGATTTCAATATCGACAGATTTGCTGCAACCGCTTCGATAATTTCATCGGGCAATGTGGTGTCATAAAAGTAATTTGTAAATTTTCTTGTATCCCGGTATAAAATATTATAATTTTTACACCATGCATCGTTGCATTCGTTGATATTCGAGAACACCGATGTATACCACGGCTTATAAGTTTCTTTTACGGAATCATCGCCGATATTCAAATCGGAATCGGGCACAAACCATGAAAGTTTTAATTTTATTTTCTTGTTTTCGCCGCTTTTCAATTTAAATGGAACTGCTATCGTGCCTCCCGGTTCGGTGCCCCTTTCCGAATCCGGGTATTCTTTATTTTGATATTGGCCGGCGCTTATCCCATTCCAGAGCATCGTCATAGTGTCAAACCATCCGCCGCGAAACCATGCCGTATCAACATATGTATCCTCGTCATTTATGCAGGCGCAGAATGCCCCTTTATTGTACGGAGCTTTTTCTGAAGCCGACTGTTCAAGCACAAAACCGCCTTTTATCGCTCTTACCCTGCTGTCGCCGTCGATTTTCATGAAATTTACAGAATTAAAATAATAGACGGCTTCAATATCCGCACCGCCTATATTTTTAAAATTATATTCAAGAGCCGCAAACGGATAGCTTGATCGGTCCTCGCCATTAGGAATAAAGGGACTCCATGCCGTTATTTCCACGCTGACAGGCATAACATCGTCGCCGAGCGTTATGCTGGCAAAAGGGAAGTGCGAAGCAAACTCGCCCTTGATGAATCTGGGCAGTCCGTAATCTTTTCCGGATAAGCCAAGGCCCGAATCATTTCCGCATGAAAAAATTTTATGTTTTGCCACCGGCGCCTCGATAACCTTTGATCTTTTATTGTTTTCATCCTTTACCGTAAGGACGCTGAAAATATTAGGCTCAAAATTAATATTTGGACGGTTGCGTACCGATATGCTGCTTAAACTGCCGTTTCCGCATATGCAAATCATACCGGCGCCTATACCTCCTAAAGGATAAGATATATTCTCAAGTGAATCGCCTTCATATTTTTTCATATTGCATTCAACTCCTCCTTTATAGGCGGGTACATATTTTATATTTGAAGAATATATATACCCCTTTTATATACTTTTTTTTTATACTATGTTTGTTATAATGTATATGGAGAATATTTTGCAAGCTTTACAATTGAAAGTATAATATATATTTGTTGATAATAAAAGTTAATATTGATTCAAGGGGATTATATTATGGATGAGATTACACAAGAACTTGCCGAAAATAAGCTTCTTCTTTTGTATATATTTAATAAAATAAAAAATCCGATAACAAATGCTAAAATCATAGAGATTGTTCTGGATAACAATCTTATAAACTATTTTTTGCTTCAGCAGTATCTAAGCGAGCTTGTTTCATCAGGATTTTTAAAAACAATTATAGAAGACAAGAAAAAATATCTTGCCATTTCTCCCTCCGGTCAAAAGGTACTCCAATATTTTGAGGACAGGATATCGACCAAGAAAAAGGATATTGTCCGGTTGTATTTTAAGAAGTATCCTGATTTGTTAAAAAAGCAGCTTGATATAAACGCTGATTACTTCCCGGCTAAAGACAATAATTTTATAGTAAGCTGCAGTATATTTGAAAATGGGTCGACTCTATTCGATTTTAAGTTATCGGTAAAATCCGTGGCAGAAGCCAAAAAAATCTGCCGCTCCTGGAGGCTTAATGCCTTAAAATACTATGATGATTTTCTAAAAGTCCTTAAACATTAGCATCTCCAATGTAAACAATCGATGCAGGCTCCCTACCGACTTTTAAGCTGCATTTTATTTTTCCCGTATCCGCATCGATGGCGGATATGCTGCCTTCATCGATATTGGTTACATAGATGGTGTCATCCTCTCCAACCGTTATTCCCCTTATGGATTTTTCAAGCTTGAGTATTTTATTTACTTCAAATCTGTTAAGATCGATTTTATATATATCACAGCTCAGCATATTCGAGACATACAATGTCTGCTCATCGTATAGCGCAGTAAATTGGACCGGCATCTTGCCAACGCCTATGCTTTTTATGACATTGAAATTTTTAGTAGATATAACCGATACAGTTCCATTTTTGTCAAACCCCATATAACTATTTAAAACATATAAAAAATGTCCGTCCAAAGAGGGTATTATATCCATAGGGCATTTTCCGGTTTTGACGCACAAAACCTTTGAATTGGTTTCAGTCTCCATTACAGATATGCTATCGCTCCCCATATCCGCACTATAAACATATCCGCCGTCAGGACTTATGCATAACCCATGGGGCATTGCACCGACAGTAATCTGGGCCGCTATTTTTTTTGTATTTGAATCTATAATGCAGACAGAATCGGAATCAGCATTAGTCACATAGATATATGCCCCATCTTTCCCAAACACCATATCATTGGGATGATTACCGGCAAAAAAAGAATCCGTTAATGTAAAATCGTCCATATTTATAACCGATATACTGTCATCGAAACAGTTGACACAGTAAACGCACCTTTTGTCTTTATGGACTTTTAAACTATGAGGGCCTATCAAAGGCTTTTTAAAAGGCATATTGATATTGCCATACTTTTCATGCGCTGATTTCAGATGTATCCTTTTTATTTCAGCAAAACTTTCCGAATCCACGATGGAAACCGAGTCGTCGCTCATATTAGACACTAAAAGTATATCCCGCATATGTGACCATCTTTATATAAATTATATTATATTTTATGTAACAATTTGAATTTAGTTACATAAAACTGCATTTCTAATGTACGATCCGGTTGCAAGATATACCGATCCCAAACCTTTGCAACGCATCTATGCTTTAAATATAAAAGCAAAAGCATTAGCTGCTTAAAGGTTCCACTTGCCATTCCCTTCCAAGCAGCTAACGGTTGCCCTGCCTTAACTATTCAGGTTTTTAAGCCTTTCAAGGACTTTATTCATCATTTCCTGATATTTTATCTTTTTGGATTTTTCCTGTTCAACGATTTTTTCCGGGGCCTTTGATAAAAATTTTTCATTGCCCAGCTTATTATTGACCCTTTTTAATTCGCCGTCGAGCCTCTCCTTCTCCTTAGTCAGCCTCTCTATCTCCCTTTTGATATCTATAAGCTCCGAAAGAGGCATATAGATTTCGGCTCCCTGGATTATCGCGCTTACTGAATTTTGAGGTATATTTCCCTTTGTGCTTGATACATCTATACTGCTTGCACTTGCAAGTTTCTCAAAAAACCTCTTTCCTTCGGTCATGGCATCAAATGTAACGCCGTTGTGAGCTACAATGATAACCCTTGCCTTTCTTGAAGGCGAAACGTTCATTTCCGCCCTTACATTCCTTATACCCTTTATTGCATCGATTATTGCATTCACTTTCGCCTCCGAATCACCATCGATGGCCGATTCATGAAATTGCGGCCATTTTGACGTGATTATAGGTTCATTGTCTGCTGTTAAGTGATCATATATTTCTTCTGTAATAAAAGGCATGAATGGATGAAGAAGCTTTAAAATCCCACGAAGAACATATAAAAGAGTATACTGTGCTGCTTTTTTTGAATTTATATCCGTCCTATACAGCCTCTCCTTTACCATTTCAATATACCAGTCACAAAACTCAGACCATGAAAAATCATATATTTTCTGCGCTGCTATTCCAAGTTCAAATTTATCCAGATTCTCTGTAACTTCTTTTACCACTCTGTTAAATCTGCTGAGTATCCACTTATCTTCAATAACTAAGTTATTTTCAACTTCTTCTTTTTCGATATTCATTTCATCCAAGTTCATTATGACAAACCTTGACGCATTCCATATCTTATTTGCAAAATTTCTTGCAGCCTCAACTCTTTCCATATAGAATCTCATATCGTTTCCCGGACTGTTTCCGGTAATCAGCATGAACCTTAATGCGTCTGCACCATATTTATCGATTACATCTAACGGATCTATGCCATTACCCAGGGACTTGCTCATTTTTCTTCCTTCTGAATCCCTTACGATACCGTTTATATAAACATATTTAAAAGGCACTTCCCCCATCGATTCGATTCCTGAAAAAATCATTCTTGCCACCCAGAAAAATATGATATCATATCCTGTCACGAGCACATCCGTTTTATAAAAGTAATCGAGATCTTCTGTTTTTTGGGGCCATCCCAATGTTGAAAAAGGCCAGAGCGCTGAACTAAACCATGTATCCAGCACATCCGGGTCCTGCTTTATATTTGAAGAGCCGCATTTATCACATCTGCCGGGAGTATTTTTTGAAACGATTATATTTCCGCAGTCCATGCAATACCATACGGGAATCCTGTGCCCCCACCAGAGCTGCCTCGATATGCACCAATCCTGTATGTTCTCCATCCAGTTATAATATATCTTTGAAAACCTGTCTGGTATAAATTTTACTTTGCCCTCCCTTACGGCATCTATTGCCGGCTCTGCAAGAGGTTTCATCTTGACGAACCATTGTTTTGATAGCAGAGGCTCTATTGTCGTCTTGCACCTGTAACATTCTCCGACATCGTGGACATGGTCCTCGATTTTCACCAAAAGATTTAAATTTGAAAGCTCTGAAACTATTTTTTCTCTGGCATCATATCTGTCCATGCCTTGGTATTTTCCAGCCAGGCTGTTCATGGTGCCGTCGTCATTCATTACCCTTACCTGCTTTAGACCATGCCTTGCTCCCACTTCAAAATCATTCGGATCATGGGCGGGGGTTATTTTTACACATCCCGTTCCAAATTCCATATCGACATATTCATCCGCTACAATAGGTATTTCCCTGTTCATTATGGGAAGCATGGCAGTTTTGCCTATTAAATGCCTATACCTCTCATCATCAGGATTTACAGCCACGGCAGTATCGCCGAGCATGGTCTCCGGTCTCGTCGTGGCGATTGTTATATACTCGCTGCTGTCCTTTATCGGATATTTTATATACCAGAGATGCCCCGCTTGCTCGGTATATTCCACTTCTGCATCGGACAATGCAGTTTTACATCTGGGGCACCAGTTTATTATCCTGTTTCCTTGATATATAAGCCCTTTTTTATATAAATTTACAAAAACCGTTTTCACTGCATCGTTTAATCCTTCATCCATTGTAAAGCGCTCTCTTGTCCAGTCACATGAAGTTCCCAATTTTTGAAGTTGCTTTTTTATTCTCTCCCTGTATTTTTTTGTCCATTCCCAGACATAACCCAAAAAAGCCTCTCTGCCTATCTCTTTTTTCGAAATGCCTCTTCCCCTTAAATCCTCTTCCACTTTTACCTCAGTTGCGATGCTTGCATGATCTTCTCCCGGAAGAAATAGCGCTGAATAGCCTTCCATCCTCTTCCACCTGATCAATATATCCTGTAAAGTCACATTCAGAGCATGCCCTAAATGCAACTGACCCGTTATATTCGGAGGAGGCATTACAATAGTAAAAGGCTTTTTATCGCGACTTATACGTGGTGTAAAATATCCATTTTCAAGCCATGTTTTATAAATTCTTTCCTCGAATTCCTTCGGATTATACTTTTTAGCCAAATTAACATTCTCATCCATTTTTCTCTCTCCTTATCTTGTAAAAATAATCAGCATGCCCGCAATAACTAATATGAGTCCTGAAAGCTTTGCGGCAAGGACTGCCTTATCAGAAGGCTTTTTAATAAAAACGCTTAATACGGCCCTGCTTGCATATCCTAAAACCGCTCCCGCCACCAGAAATATTATAGACAAGATACTGAAAATTTCAAAGTGCAGCCCTATGTCGATCATGGCTATCTCCTTTCAAACTTAAAGCCTTTAAAGCAAATAAAAAAGCCCTTCGTCTGCAAGGACGAAAGACTTCAATCGCGGTACCACCTATTTTCCGGCACATGCCGGCTCTCAAACTGATAACGGTTCCCCCGTCAGGACCTACTGCTATTTCAGCCCTGAAGCTTTAAAGCTACATTCAATCGGCTTAGATTCAAAAGTGCCTTCCAGCCTGCGAGCACTTCTCTCTTTTGCCTGAAGCCGATTTACTCCTCTTTTTCATCGCCTTTATATATTATAATATACCCATATTTTTGAAAATGTCAACATCTTTATAGCTATGTAGAAGAAATGGCCATGCTTCCCATAGATTCCCATACCTTTTCAAATACCTCTTTCTTAATCTGCTCGTTTTTCCGACCGTTATATGGATTATTTACATAGCAATACCATTCGTCATAGCCGACAAGCAAAACCGCATGTTCTGAAAAAGTGGCTTTGATATCCTTCCCATCCTTTTCCCATGTCACAAATTTTTTTGCAACGTTATAATTTACCGTAACCCATACGACAACAGGGTTTCCATTCTGTATGCTTCTAAATAATGAATCGATACCCTTACCTGTTAAATTTACAGATTTTCCAGGCATATATTTTTCAAGCAATTCCAGCAAAGGCTTATCATAAACACCGTATCCAGGCTTCTTGCCTGTGATATCACCAACAAAGCCATAATTCGGATCTCCCCATCTGATTATATTCCCAGACTTATCGCGAACAAGAGGAGTACTGTCCTTTTTTACTAGCCTCGCGAGAGTCATTTTATCGGACTTGGCAATCCCCTTATATTTAAGGAGCATGGCTAAACTTGTGACCTCGCATCCATTGTACAATCCTGGATTTTGCTTAATAACCGGCACGTCAAGCAAACTGCTTTTATTTAGAGGAGGCTGAGTCGGCAATTCATCAGATGGATCGGCGGAAAAAGTATTTGCTTCATTCTTCTCCCTATTCTCATTATTATCATTCTTTTCCTTATCATCCGATGATATGTTTGTATTATCATTTTGTTTCTTTATATCTTGACTCTGGCCCTGAATCAATATACTCCTGTAGTTTATGGCCAGTGTAATCGCGATTATACCTATTACCATAGGTATAATCGGTTTTTTCTTCACTATAATATCACCTCGTTTCAAATAAATACATATAGAGAACAGTAAATCCGATTTTGTCAGTTGTAATATTATCTATAACCGATTATGTATTTATTATATACCGAAATTCATTCCCATGCGTATATAGTACATAACTTTTGCTGTTTTATTATTAAATGGATTTGTATTAAGAGATGTTTCTTTATTAACCTTCCCTGCGCCCTCACTTTTAGGCACATTCCCCAGTATGGCCATATCCTGCAATGCAACCATTACTGACCCTATCTCGGTAAAATAATATACGTCATAGTTACCTTGATAGACATAATCCCTTATCAGATTAGTCGATGCAGTCCCGCTGCCTGTAAAACCATGACATATATCCTGCACACCTTCCAATACATCTGATATTCCCATGGATGCGGCTGTCCCTCCGGAACCCAACGTTGCCACATCCATTCAAGTGCTGACATTCAAAGATTCTCTGTAAAGTCTATCATGCTTATAGGGTTGCTACCAATACATAGATTAAACAACTCTATTATGCAGGTGTCCTTTATATAATCCCTGCCATGCACTGATATACCAAATGATCTATCGCTTCATTAACTGAAAACTCAACGAACTAGAATCCATAAAATCAAAACCTAAAGGACTAAGCTAATAGCTATAAATCATCAAATTCAATTAATCTTCTTAGTATCTTGATTTCAAATAAATATTGATATCAAGTTTTGAATTATCATTTAACTTAATAATATTAGCCCAAGAAAAAAATCTTGAATTTTGGGATTCCTTATATCTTTTTATTTCGGTATCAGTGATTCCAGTATACTCTTGATAAATATACATTGCATTTATAGCTCTTGATAAAGATTCTATATCTAAAACTGAAATTTCAATTTGTGATTTACAATCATCAAGTCCTGATTGGTAATCCATTATAAAAAGTGCTTGTTCTTTTTTTATTTCCTCTTTTAACCAATCTTTGGTCACCGTAATATTACCTGTTTCATCGGAGAGTGGTAATATAAAATTATAATCATTTTTTCGATTAGCGAAAAGTCTAATTTTTGTTGCAATATTTGGAATTGGATTCCCTGTATAATTCTCACAAATTATAATATTGATAATATCTGGAAATACGCTCAACTCTCTCACCTACTTTAATCTAAATATTTTACTAAAATCAACAGGTATAGGCTGCTTTGTAATAAGTTCTATTCCAGTACCACCTTCAACATTACCACCATAACTGTAACTTACTGCATCCATATCAAATTCCACTCTATACATTGGCGACTCTGTGGCTCCAAATGGATTTTGCTTACCTATTTGAAGTCCATTTTCAGCATGATTTGCATTTCTCCCGCATTTGTTCGCATTTATCTTTAATCTCGGCGGCCTCCTGTACTGTGAGATCACGCCGACCACCGGTAATCCGCACTTCCAGTTCCAAGCCATAAGTGGATAACAGTTCTTCCAGCATATCCTCCGGCGTTTCGCAAGGCTCGGCAGTAAGGCTCCAATTGTTGGCCGCGCTCCCACAATCCAATACAACATAACCTCGCTTGCTCGTTACCACTTTGCATTCCTCGTCATGCGAAAGGAAATCGCTGAAAACCTCCAGCACCTTTTCGAATGTCAGCATGATAAACATTTCCTTTTTAGAATAATTCTGTGATATGTTTTCTCTACCACATACACACAGTTTATCATACGGTTCACATTTGCTGTATCTCATTGCGCAGCATCCGCATGATTTTATCGCTCATGGTTTCGCTGCTGGTGGCACTAAAATTAATCGTCACCTGGTAGGTGGTTTTGCCGATCTTCTTCACAAGCGCAGGACGCACATCCCTCTGCGCGGGTAGTAGCGGCTGTTTCCTATCGGCTGAAGTAATAGCGGCGGCGTTTTTATTGTTCATGGACAACTCCCTTCTCAAAAGAAAATGCCCTCCATCCGCAGGATGAAAGGCTCATATTGTGTTACGGTCTTTTCTTTTTGCGCGTTTGGATTCATAGAGCGGACATTCCACAACCACTGCCCGAAAACTCTGCTTGCAGCCGTGGACGCATTTCCGGCACAGTAAATTGTATGTAATCCGGTTTCGATGGTTGAGAAACAAGGCCCATTCCAGTTTTCGTTTTTTACTCATTCTTGGCATGGAAACTGCTCCTTTCCGCCGCTCACGGTGACATGAACCGATAGGCGGATTTTGTGTAGCTCCCCGGTGTCAATTCTGGAGAATTTTGCCCCTGTAAGGCTCCTTGCGGGAGGCAGTCGTATCGGAAAGCCGGGATAGGATGGATGGATAGGAATTGTCGTGTCTCAGTATCATTCCGGGGCTTTTTTCAGTGGTTATATTCTCACATCCTTTGAAAATAAATATTTTAGCTAAAGAGTTGATAATGCAATGCAAACAGCATATAATATATATGCAATGAATTGCAAAGGAGTTGATTATTGTGGCTAATACAACAAATTTCAGTGTCCGTATGGACAGCGACATCAAAAAACAGTGCGAGGCGCTTTATGGAGAGCTTGGCATGAATCTCACAACGGCCATTAACGTATTTTTGAGGCAGTCGCTTCGGTCGGGCGGTTTTCCGTTTGATGTGACGCTCAACACGCCGAATGCCGTTACCATCGCCGCCATGCAGGAAGCTGAGCGCATTGCCCGCGACCCCAACGCAAAACGCTACAGCGATGTAGAGGAAGCGTTGAGGGAACTTAAAAAATGAAATTGGATATTGTTTGGACATCCCAATTTAAGAAAGACTACAAGCTGGAGATGAAACGCGGGCAAAGCATCGATCTGTTGGACAATATCATTCGCCTGCTTGCCAAGGGCGAGCCGCTTTCAGAAACGAACCGCGACCATGCGCTATCTGGTAATTGGATAGGACATCGGGAATGTCATATTCAAAGCGACTGGCTGCTTGTGTACCGTGTGGAGAATGATATTCTTGTGCTGACACTGGCGCGTACCGGAACCCACAGCGATCTGTTTGGGAAATGAAGCGACGCCGTACCGGGGAAGCCTGTGCGGCGTTTTGCTTGCCTGTCAGCGGTCATACTCCCGATCCCGCCGGGATTCGGCCTTGGCAAACTGATCGGAGGTTTTGCGTATTTTTCCCACGGCTTTGATGTCCTCGCGCATGGCCCGCATTTGCCGGTAAAGCTCGTTTTTGCGGGAGGTAAGGCGGTCAGCCTCGACCCGTCATTTTTTAGGATCAATAACTTCGCCGGATGCTTTCAGATCATCAAAATGCTTAGCGGCTGCATCGAACAAAACCAGTTCAGCGCGATGCTTCTCTGAGAAGGTATCCCGCATACCCGGCTTAATACCGGAAAAACGTTTGTGGACGGCTTTGTTTTCGGAATATTGCTTCCACATGGAAATGCGCTCATTGAGTTTGGCAAGCTTCCGCTTTACTTGTGAATTTGTTATTTTACCCCTGTTGGCGGGTTTAGGTGCAGGTGAGCTTTGCGGAACATATCTGCTTATACCCCCTCCTTCACCATTCCCTACAAGCATCTTCATATGACCGGTAGGGTCCGTCATGCTTGTGGGGTTGCCGTCGCAGTAGCTGTAAAGGTGTGATGTCCACGGCTCGTATGGGTTTCCACGTCGTAACCCTTTACCACCGTGCCTTCGGGATTTATGATGTTCGTCACGCTTCCCCTTATGTCATAATTATATGTGAAAGATTTTTTACCCATTAAAGTTCTGCTATACGAATAACGTACTACCTGTGAATGACAGAGTGAACTATATGGTTAAAAATCATACAGGTTAAAGGCGAGTGCATCTTTAGGTGACTATAACTGCTGTGAAACTTCTAAATTTCAAACTTTTTAAGGTCTCTATTAATATCCATACCGATGGTAAAGTTCAAGGGGCAGCTTTTAGTTCTGCCGTTAATTCCTCTGCAGTTTTTCCTTTCAAGTGTATGTCTTCCAGAAGTACAAATCTTGCCTTCAGTCAATGGTACTGAAGAATTTGCTGTAACTTTAGTATAACACCGACACCTGATGGTGTAAGACATTTTTCAGCGACAAGGGTGTCCCGACGGTTGACAAGCTGTGACAGCTTCCAATGGCTGTCCTCCGACTTTGCGTCGGGAAGGGTGTGAAGCTGGTTGATCAGCACTGTCGCCACGCAATAAGCGTCATGCTCATCGTTTTTCTTCATCATGGGCGCACTTTTGCGCTGGTAATAAGCCAGTGAAGGATTTACGTCCTTCACGATATATCCTTTTTCAATGAGCCATACCGCAAGGCTTCTGCCGTAGCCATAAGCGTTTTCCAGGCCGTAAATCGGGGACAGTCCCAACGCTAAGGCTTTCTTGTTTACCCGTTTTGCCAGCTTATTAAACTCGCTGGGCTTGTTTTCAATCACGATTACGTCTAATTTTTCATTCCAGCAATTCACCAGAACGGCGGTATGGGTGTCCTTGTGCAAATCCATACCGACATAGAGGTAATTTTCTCTTCTCTGCATATCATCCCTTCTTTTATCCTGCCATCCACATAAAGCCCAGAGTACCGGCAACCTCAGATGATAGCCTTCGTTCTCAGAACGGGCAAGGGCGCGACAGCCTATCTACCGCAAGACTCTCAGTTTCAAACAGGTTATTTGCTTTGGTGTGTGATGTTAACTCTGTCTGAAACGGATTGCAAGTCATTTCTGCGTTTTGTATCAAAACTGTCAACTACAGAAAAAAGAAAAAACGGAGGTTTTTCGTACCCCCTTATACCCCCCTCTGGCACAAATTTTACCACAGAACAGATTTCCTGTAAATCCATGGTTCACCATGAACCATGGGGTGCAAGCCAGTTTACATGTTCGTTACCGGCACTCTACAGAAGCTACATGTTACATTTTCATAAATACACTCGTTATCCGACGCTCAAATGCTTAATGCCGTAAGCCACCGTGTGCCGCTGTGTAGCGTTTTAGTTACCGCCATAAGGTGTTTGCCCCTTCGGCAAAAATGAAACCGGATTTGGCGGCTTTCTGCGATAGAACCTTTCCCTTCAAAATGCAGCCCCAAAACGTGTTCATCCCCTCAATCACAGGGTGAACCATGGGGTCGAAAACCATGCAGGTTAAAGGAGCGGGGTCAAAGCCCTCCCCGGCGCAATCTACATCAGCCCGCAATGCGGGCTGAAAGGCAAAACCTATCGGGGTCGGATTTGCGGTGTTGGGGTCGCAATCGGAGTTGTGCTATGCCGAATCCCATATTTGTCAAGGATCATATCGGGGTCATTGCTAACCCCTATAACCATTTTCTTTTTAACCGTTCTAAATCTCTTTCATTGCCTGAATCATAGGTAAGCACAATTTCGTGATCAGACTTAGGCCATTTGTCTACTGCATTCGTATACCCTTCGAGCATCGAAATAAAACCATTTTTAACGTAAAGGATAAACCCTACAGCTCCAGTTATTCCGTTAATATTTCCATCAACATCACCTATCTGAAATGACTTATTATTAATACTTAAATCATCTCTACCTTTGAGTGAGAAGTGGATAAAGAAACCAACGTCAGAGCGTTCTATTGATACCACTTTTGCTACAGTATACTGCTCTCTTAGCAGATTCAACGTCTTTTCGTCGCCAGCTAATAACATTTCCATCAGTTTTTTTTCAAAGTTTTCGTTTATCATAATTCAGCATCTCCTCTCTTAAGGTATAAAGGCGGTGCCAATTTTGACTTGCCCGTCTATTACTGTTCCTCTGACTGTAATATTTGTACCATTAACGTTTACAACAATGTCTTTAAAATTACCAGTAATGTTATTTGAATTTGCATATTTTTGTGTTGCGTTTTCCAAAGCATTAAATGCTTTGGTTTGATCTCCACCATATTTTTTTAGGAAGCTGTCAAAATTATGCTCAGAGTTGTTGAAAATATGATTAAGCTTGTTTGGATCAACATTCTTACCCGCGCCCTCAGGTGGAAGAAGATATATCTCAGATCAAGGGTGAGAATCCGTATCACTTTTAAAAATTAAAGGACAATTTCATGCTGTGCTGTAACAATCATTCCTGTTTTTCTGCGGCATGATCCTCAGCCACAAAAGGGCGACGCTCCGTCTTATTCTTCATCATCCCGTAAACAATGTTTATTAATCGGCGCATAATACAGACCAACGCCTGAGATTTGGTTTTGCCCTCGCTGATTTTACGCTGATAATAAGCGTAAAATATAGGCTGATTCGGCTTTCCTGTCTTGGGAACCGTGACCATGAATACCGCCAGAAAATAAAATAATCCGTGCAGCTCACCGTTACCTTGCTTTGAGCTTTGCTCCTTGCCTTTGCCGCCGGAACGGAACTTGATGGGTGCAATTCCTGCATAACGGGCCAATTTATCAGCACTGGGAAAACGGCGTATATCCCCGATTTCGGCAATCAGCTTTTCGTTCCAGCAATTCACCAGAACAGCGGTATGGGTATCTTTATGTAAGTCCATACCGACATAGAGGTAATTTTCTCTTCTCTGCATATCATCCCTTCTTTTGTCCTGCCATCCACATAAAGCCCGAGTACCGGCAACCTCAGATGATAGCCTTCGTTCTCAGAACGGGCAAGGGCGCGACAGCCTATCTACCGCAAGACTCTCAGTTTCAAACAGGTTATTTGCTTTGGTGTGTGATGTTAACTCTGTCTGAAACGGATTGCAAGTCATTTCTGCGTTTTGTATCAAAACTGTCAACTGCAGAAAAAAGAAAAAACGGAGGTTTTTCGTACCCCCTTATACCCCCCTCTGGCGCAAATTTTACCATAAAGAAGATTTACTGTAAATCCATGGTTCACCATGAACCATGACGTGCAAGCCGATTTATATGTTCGTTACCGGCACTCTACAGAAGCTGCGTATTTGCCATTTATATCTGATGCACCAGCAACTGCGATTTATGTATCGGCAACGTGAGCGATTGTATGCCCCTGTGTCCGCTTTTGGCAGCAGGGGTAGGGTAAACTACCTTCGGCAACTTTGAAAACGAAGTTGGCCGCCTTTTGCGGGAGAAACAAAAGCCCAAATATCATCCCAAATAATCAGCCTGAGCCATGGTGGATCTAGGGGTCGAAAACCAAGCAGGTTAAAGGAGCGGGGTCGCAGAGCTTCCCCGCTCCGGCTCACACCGCCCCGCAATGCGGGGTGGTGGACGATTCTCTTCGGGGTCGAATTTGTAGCGGTGGAGTCGTCATCGGGGTTATAACTTGTGGAAATCCGCATTTGCTTAGGAGCATGGCGGGGTTGTTGCTGACCTCGATTTATCAAGGAACCGATTAAGTGTTACTGACTCTCATTTCGAAGGAACTCAAATTCGGATTTCAGCCATGAATTATGAATATCCAACAGTTTATTAAAGTTCTCTTGAGAATAATCTTTGAATTCAAAATATATATTAGGCGAATCTTCTGGAAATCCAAATTTATCCCATAACTCGCTGATCTTTAAAATTCCATGCATAAAGTCATCACTCCTAGATGGCAAATTCTCATAAATATACATGGCCCTAAATTTCCTAAATTCTAAACTATAATCTCCATTTTCTGATTCTGAGAGCCTTTTTAAGATATTGAGGATATCTTCTTCCTCACCGCTTCTGAGTATAGCCAATGAAACAACATCATCATTTTCAGTGCATTCCAAGAATCCAACCGCATAGTTTATTACTTCGTTGGCAGAAATAAATGTTCGCTCATACTCAGAATTTCTTAATAGTCTATTGCTGTTAAAACAAATCAATATTAACGTCCATGTTATTTTAATATTCATATTAGTAAAGTCTTCTATTTTCATGGCTTTATTGGCACCCCATTCAAAGTACCGCCAGAAACAAAGTACCTATGAGATACTTGACCTGCATACTGGCCAGCACTATCTATAATCCATTCAAATCTACCTTGTACTCCATTCAATGAGCCTTCAAGTTGATACAATGTTCCGTTATTGATTGATGTTTTTGTAGCTAGCCCAGCATAATTATCAACAATATTGTTAAATGCATGATAATCATCTATCTTTAGTGCACTTCCTGCTCTTGGAGCCTTTAAAACATCATTTGTGATATTTGCACTCTTACCCGCACCCTCACTTTTAGGCACATTCCCCAGTATGGCCATACCCTGCAATGCAACCATTACAGACCCTATCTCGGTAAGATAATATACGTCATAGTTACCTTGATAGACATAATCCCTTATCAGATTAGTCGATGCAGTCTCGCTGCCTGTAGAGCCATAACATATATCCTGCACGCCTTCCAATACATCCGATATTCCCATGGATGCGGCTGTCCCTCCGGAACCCAACGTTACCGCTCACGATAAATCTTGTTTCAACTACAGTTTGAAAATGCTTCTCTTGTGTCCGTGAAACCTCCATGGTAAGACACGTAACCTTCATTCCTTGTACCCGCCATATTTACATATACTGCGTCCGTGCAGTTTATTGACTTTACTTTGAGTTGCAAACTTGTCCCACAGTATCCGCCTGATATAATTCATGTCCCTCGGATCGGAACTTTCCTCATCATGCTTCCTTCAGATTCTTCTTCACAGAGGACCCCCTTGCGCTTTGGCTAATGGTTGGTAACTGCCAGCCCCAATAACAGACTTTCACCTTCAAGTTACGCACCATGCGTGGCGTACAGCATAGTGAGTAGGTAAACTCGGGATAGCTAATCCCGAGTTTTTCCTCTCATAGAACCG
>JASEJN010000034.1 GCA_030016385.1 Clostridiales bacterium
GCAAAGCCAAGAACTTATCAAAACTCTCATAATGCGAATTTCGTTGCTCAAAATACACAAATTCATTTATGAAACAGGTTTATATTACAAATAAAAAAGAATTACGCTCGCCACAATAATGAAAATAGATATTGATTTTAGAAATAAATATGAAATCCCTACTTTTACTTATGCAGTATGGGTGATAACTTTTTGTAGAACAGAAAAGCAACCGTTGAAACTATGATGCCCTTTAAGAGATTAAACGGGACGATGCTAAGTATGACCAGTGAATTTATATCCTTTATGGCAGGATTTATCTTTGAGGCCATAGATACAGCCGCAGATATCGGAAACTTTAAAATGCTTTCATATAACGGCAGAAAAACATAATAATTTCCGATTGCTGCCACAGCCGACATGGCAATTGTTCCCGCTACAAGACCAAGCAGAGCATGTTTTCTATTCTTTTTCAATAAATAGATCAGGCCCGCCGTATATACATATACCGCACCCACTACAAAGTTGGCAGTCTCGCCTATTCCTGCGGTTGCGGGTTTCAGTATGGCATGGAGTATATTTTTGACGGCTTCAATTACGACTCCAGCTGCAGGTCCTATAGCAAAGGAACCGAAGATCGCCGGAAGATCGCTTACATCGAGCTTTAAAAAATCCGGAAATATAGGAAGCGGTATTTCGATCAAAACCATCAATAAAAATGCTATAGCCGATAATATAGATATCTTTATAATTACATTTAAATGCTTATCCATTTTTTCTCCTTTATTTGAATATGAATTTCCAATCTTTAGGCTTAAGAAAACATCCCCTGACTTTCAGCATATAGCTGTTTACGCTATAAGGGCAATTAAAAAGCTCCTGAAAATTTCAGGAGCAGAAAATTTACTGTACACCTTCTTTCATCCAGACTTTACTGTCGGCCCCGGAATCACACCGGATCTGCTTATAAATGCTCGCGGGCTATACCGCCGGTAGGGAAATTAACCCTGCCCCGAAGATTGAACACTATTAATTTATCAATATTATACTATATTTTATGTGACACTGCAAAGCAAATTTTAACTATCCTTTAATTCGCAATTTGAAATCAGGCATAAATAGGATTATGTTATTTTGAGCGGCGAATCGAATGAGTGTTCAAAATAACATAAGTTCATATTACGAATCGAAGTTAACTATCCATATTTTTTTGCACTTGATGGCAATCTTTCAATCAGGCATATTAGCTATCATACCGTTTACGATTTCATTAGTCCCGTTTATTATTTCTTCGGGGTATCCTAAATACTTCATAAGCTTCACCGCATTTCTATTCTGAGACACTCCGCGCTTGAGCTTGAAGTCAAAATTCAGCCCCTTAGCCTCCATCCTTTCGCTGAAATAATAACATTCATACAAGTTGCCTACCAGTTTTGTAAGTTCCAGATCGTGAGTAGCGATTATTACAAGGGTATTCCTCTCCACAAGGTATTTAAGTATCTGTGCGGATGCGCTTATCCTCTCGACCGAATTTGTACCCCTGAATAATTCGTCTATTATACAGAGAAGGGGAATCTCCTTTCCGGATTCTTTTATTATCCTCAAAAGCGCCTCAACCTCAGCAAGGTAATAACTCTTCCCTCCGATAATGTTATCGCTTCTGCTTATCGATGTCATAACCCGCAGGAAAGATGCATCATATGACGAGGCAAGGCATGTGCATATGGTTTGGGCAAATACCGCATTGATGGCCAGCGTCCTTAAAAAAGTCGACTTCCCGGACATATTCGAACCGGTTACGATGATGCCCTCTTTATTTATCGCAATAGAGTTCGGAACGGGATCATTTAAAAGAGGATGCCTTATATTTTCGGCATAGATAAACGCGCCTTCATTTTTAAGCACGGGCTCTACATATTTTATGTCTGCACGATATGATGCAACGGACAACAAAGCATCTATTTCACCGATTTTTATGTACATGTCCTGTAATATATTCCTGTATTTTTTTATATCATTAACTGCCGAATAGAAATTTCTGACTTCCTTCAAGTAGAATATATTTACATATTCATATATTGAATCCAGTCCGAGGGGGGCAATATATCCCGATTTTTTTGCTATCCCCTTGCAAACCGATGCATATTTCTTTAAAATACCAACATATTCCTTTATTAAGTTGCATTCTTTTTCTGCATATTTTATCTTTCCAATTCTATATGAAGCCCTTATCATGGATGTAACATACCTTATGGAGGAAAGCTCGGCCATGATCTTTCCCTTGACTTTATAATGTATGGAAAGGTTTACGATAAAAATTGGAGCAATAACATATACTAATGCCTTTCCTCCAAGAATCAGAAACATAAGCGGAGATAAAAATGCAGCATATGCCAGGATATTATATAATATCCTGATCGGCGGCAGCGCCGGCATTTCTCCCCACAAAAATGATACTGTATCGTTTTGCCTTTGCCTGCCTAATTTATACAGGCACATTGCAACCTTTTCCCTCAAATCCTGATCTTTCTGGAATGCATATATGGCATCCCTTCTTTTTTCAAGCAAACCGCCGTTAAATATCAATGTCCTCAACATATTATATAAGACGGAAGAGCCAGGCTCTGTAAAAGTTCTGTCAAGGACGGCAAATACATCATCCATATTCAAGTCGCCAAAAGTCTGGTCATCGATTAAAAAAACATCATCATGCTTCGCAGTTATAAAGAAGCTTGAGATTTCACTGAAGTTTCGTTTCCTCTCTTTCTTTTTACCCCAGTTCTCCCTGATGTCCATGAGCATTTTCATACTGTTTATCCTGTAATATATATACCAGGTTATAAATCCAAATGGAATAAGAAGCAACAGCCCTAAATAATATGCAGTTCCATACTGCATGCCCATAGATAATGAAGCGATGCCTATTATAAAGCAGATGACAATAAACACTGTAAAAATGCCGGTATATATGTTGATTTTTTCCTTCACATATATCAATCCCTTTTCCAGATAGTTTTCGCAATGCAAAGCTCAATATTTCCCTTGCCAGTTATCCTGTGAAGGCACTCCAGGGTTTCGCCCTTATTCATCAGCTCGGTTTGGACTTTTATGTCTTCACCATATACGGTTTCCTTTTTATATGTAACGAGGACATCTTCCATACTGTAATGCAATACGGTATCCACGGGGATAGTTTCGATTATCCATTCGACATATTTTACATTGTTTACATGCATATTTGTATCTATATCCGTATACCTTACCTGAAATCCTTTTTCATAATCTACTCGGGTCATCCTTTCGATTGCCGGCATAGGAATCCTTTTGGGTATTTTATCAACATTATATGCATCATATATTGGCTGGATTATCCTGATTGGTTTTTTGTTCTCAGTATGCAGGAGCAGCCACATCGTGTCGGCACTCACCAACAATTGATTATCCCCATCTGCAATATTGAACTTCCTGAATGCATAAAACTTATCGAAGGAATAAGGTGAAGTGCCTACCTTCACCCTTTCACCATACACGGGATACCTTTCGATATGGATATTCCATTTATACAATACCCAAGCGAGTTTGTTTTTTTCAAGGTAATCGATACCCACTCCGACCTTCATGCTCTGGAATATCGCTATATCCTGAAAATAGTTCATTATGCTCGTTATAAGACATCTTTTCTTATAATCAACCTCATAGTAATGTATGTCATACTCTCTTTCCGTCATTATAGGATTCATGCAATTACCCCCTTTATCAGGATTATGCCCCTTTAAAAAGGGCATAATCCTATTCTATTACTTTTACCAGGCTTTCAAACATTCCCTTATTTTGCTTTATCTTATTCTCGTTTCCCAACACGCAAAAATACCCCGCCTTCATAGTCGCATCTATCATATCCGAAAGATCCCTGATATTATTTGTCCTGCAGTCTATAACTTCGCCTCTTTCTCTTTGCATATCCTCATATGTTATTCCGCTTATATATTCTATGTCGGCCTTTTGCCCTTTCAGCGACGGCGTAAGCGGATAATCGAGCCTGCTTATGGTACCTATAATATATTTTGTCATGTCTCTGTCGCTTACATTAAAGCTTTTAAGGTATCCGGCCATATTATCGAAAACATCTATCGTCTCTTTCAGGTTGGGGTCGCGGTATGATGATAAATACATGTTTCCGCCTCTTCCGAAACCAGCAAATGCTCCATATGCTCCGCCTTCAACACGAACCTTATTCCACAGATAATCATAGCTTGCAATAGTTCTCAGCACCTGCAGATATCCTGTATACTTAAACCCAAGCTTGACAAAATTATACCCCTTTGCCACATACTGTACCCTGCCCTGCGTGAGGAGACCCTCATTCAATCTGGATTCGCGAAAATCAATTTTTGCATTTTCTATCCTGTTGTCATTAAGGGCGCTTGTAATTTCAGGAAGGATTTCTTTCAACTTGCCATAATCCTCTTTTGGCGATACAAAACTTACCAAAAGATTGCTTCTGTTAAAGATAAGTTCTGCAGCACTTTCAAGCTTGCGTCCTATATCATCTATATCAAAATCCCTTTCGATGGAACATAAAAACTTATAAAAGCTTATGCCGTTTACAGCTTCATCAAATTTTCCCATAGGAGAAAAATATGAAAGAACCCTCCTTGAAGCCATCAAATGTCCCTGATTGAAAAGTATCATTTCAAATCTGGATTTTGCCTCGCTTACAATGTCCCTTATACGCTTTTCTTCATCAAATCTCGTATATTTAATAATTTCATTTATAAGCTTCGAAAGCTTGCCGATTTTTGTAATTAAGCACTTCGATTTTACAACGAACTGTGGATAGTATTCATCGAAGCTTCCATTTTTAGAATAAGACTCAACGGTAAAGTCGATACCGCCTGTATTTATGTTTATCTCATTGGAAAGGTCGCCATAACTTAGCTTCTCCAAGCTAACCCTTCCTAAAATTTCAGCAAGCAGGCCCGCATATGGTATAAGGTCCCATGGAAGGCTTCTTGCATCAAAATAAAGAGTCAAATATGCAATCCCCGAAGTAAATATCGGATGCAACAATACCTTTACATTTGATTCCTCATGCACTTCGGTCGGAAGCTTCTCCTCTTCCTTTTTAATATCAGAAATAGAGAGAAGAGGAATTGTTTCTATCGCTTCTTTGGAATCCGGTGTCGATTGCCTCTTTCTCAGCCTTGCAGTATCATCGATGATTTTTTGCAGTTCACTCTCCGACAGCTTAGCCTTGTAGTCGTCAAGTTCCCTTCGTATCGCTTTATCCTTTTTTTCCTGAAGTCCTCTTTCGGGCTTTAATATTATCATCGAGCAATGCGTATTATCGAGCAGATACTCTTTTATCAGCTTTTCAAAATAGTCTGTCTTAAGAGCAGACTCTATCTTATTCAAAGACGGTTCAAACCTTAAATGAAGGGTTGGGTCCTCACCATAAAGCCAGCTATCCATGCATTTTATATTATAGATAAGCCCCTTTGGATACCCGCGAAAATCCGCTTCACGAAGTTCAAATTCTTTTATGTTTATGGAAGCCTCTATCAGCTTTTTATCTATACCTCTTTCTGCCAGATTCTCCAATGTACCCCGCACTACTTCCTTAAACCTCTCCATCTTGTCTTCGTTTGAATTCTTGACAACTATGCTGAATACCATCTGCTGGATGCTGTTGTCGAACCTTCCGAATACATCCTTGCCTATATTTGCATCTATCAATGCCTTTTTAAGAGGCGCCGCCGGGGTCTCAAGCAAAAGATGCTCAAGTATCTCAAATGCCAGAGATGCTTCAGGGTCTGTCGACTTTCCCACGGAGAAATTCATATCCAGAAAAGTTTTATCCCTAAGATCGTCATTATTTGACACGGGATATTCCGCATTTATTTCACGGGGCCTGTCAAATGGCTTCTGCAGCGGAATCCTCGAATCGACATCGATTCTATTAAATGATGAAAGATAGTTTTTATCTAAGAATTCCAGTTCTTTTTGCAAGTCTCCGTTACCATATAAAAATATATAACTGTTCGAAGGATGATAATACTTTCTGTGAAAATCCAGAAACTCATCTATAGTAAGATCCGGTATGCAGTCGGGGTCGCCGCCTGATTCAACGCTGTACGGCGTATCGGGATATAACGATTCCTGCACCTTTCTGAACAATACCGATTCGGGGGATGAAAAGGCTCCCTTCATCTCATTATAAACGACGCCCTTATAGTTTATTCTGTCGTCCTTGTTGTTTAGCTCATAATGCCATCCTTCCTGCCTGAAAATTTCCGGAATTCTATAAATGTCAGGATTAAACACCGCATCAAGGTATACATCCATAAGATTGAAAAAGTCTTTCTCATTTCTGCTGGCAACAGGATACATGGTTTTATCCGAAAATGTTATAGCATTCAAAAATGTATTAAGCGAACCCTTGGCAAGCTCTATAAAAGGATCCTTCAAAGGAAACTTTTTTGAACCGCAAAGTACCGTATGCTCGATTATATGCGGTATGCCCTTGCTGTTTTCAGGCGGCGTCCTGAAGCTTATAGAAAACACTTTGTTATCATCGTCGCATTCCATCTTAAATAGCCTTGCACCGCTTTTTTCATGCTCGAACAACAAGCCGGCGCATTTTATTTCGTCTATATCCTCCTGTTTCAAAAGCTTAAAACCATGGTAGGTCTTTCCGATTCCTAATTTCATTTATATTTCCCCTTTCTATAATGCAATGCATATCAAAATTTCCATTATTTAGTTTTTCTATAAATCTGTTATTTTATTCTATATATGCTTGATGGATGTATGAAGAGATATTCTTATGGATTATGCATATTTCTTCCACTTACAGTCTATTATATTACAAAAAAATATAAAGTAAAAATATATTAGTGCCCTTTCGGGCGTATATTTTGTATATTTAGCCTTTAGACCAGTATTTTCAAAGCAATTGAGGATATGAAAACAGCTGTCTTCAGGAGGGGGTATCTTCCTGAAGGCAGCTGTCTTTATGAACATTTCTCAAACTTAAGGATTCCGGTAAAAAAATCGACCTTCATGAATGATTCTCTTACTTTGCTGTTGACATGTTCTACAACTATGAAGTTCGGATATATGCCCTTTACGATGCATTCACTCTGCCTTATCTTCTTTTTGCCGAATATCTCCTTAATTATTACAGTCTGTCCATTGCTTGGCAGCTCAAGCTCATTTATGCTTTTCATATAAACCACACATCCTTTTATATATTTAATAGGTTGTGCAAGACTATAATGACGATATAATAACGCCTACTCTATTAAATTATTTTACATTTTATTACCTGTATCGTCATTTTTAGTAGAAACTTTAATATAAATAAAAAAATTGTAAAATAAAGAGGAAAAATCTTTCCTCTTTATTTTACAATGCATCTAAATAGTTGGCATATCAAAATTATAATGAAGCTTTCCGAGCTTTAGGCCTGTTTATTCTTCTGTAAAACATGAACAGCATAATCGACGATATCAGCGCCATCAAAGCCCCAAAATAAAATGGCGCCCTGTTGTTTACTTTATCATATAGGATACCTCCGATCAGGCTTGCAGGAAGCAGCGTAACACCTATTATGGCGTTGTAAAGGCCAAGCCCCGTGCCCCTTTTATCTTTATCTATCAGATCCGATACAAGAGCCTTCTGTATACCATCCGTCGCTGCACTGTATATCCCATAGAGAGCAAACAGAATGGCAATAACCGATTTAAGAGATGTTCTGCCAAATGCAAAATAAATTACTGCATACAGGAAATATCCTGATATTATAAGTTTTTCCCTTCCTATTTTGTCCGAAAGCGTCCCTAAGGGTACTGCAAGAAGTACGGATACAGTATTGAATATAAGAAACAAAAGCACTATGTCTACATCGCTAAACCCTGTATCCTTTGCTTTTACAAGAAGCAGTGCGTCTGTGGAATTTCCGAGTGTAAATATAAAGGCAATAAACAAAAATAAATAAAACTTCTTTGAAAAATCTCCAACGGCTATTTTTCCCGGTAAATTTTCTCTACTCTTTTTAGCCTCTGTGATGAAAAACAATATGGACATGACACCTAATATTGCAGGAATAGTAGCATACAAAAATACTTTCCTGTAATCTTTTGGAAATATCCAGAGCAAAAAAAGCGCAATAAGCGGTCCGATGACAGCTCCGGAATTATCCATCGCCTTATGGAAGCCGAAACTTCTGCCAGCGTTGTTTCCAACGGTGGAACCCGCGATAAGGCTGTCTCTCGGAGCCGTCCTTATACCCTTTCCCACTCTTTCTATAAATCTGAAGACCAAAACCTGAATGGGTGATACGACAAACGCATAAATCGGAGTTATTATGGCTGTAATACCATAACCTATTATCATAAATGGCTTATTTTTGCCTATTCTGTCGCTCCACCAGCCTGATAGCGCTTTTAAGAAGGATGCAGTGCCTTCGGCTATTCCCTCGATAAGCGAAAGCATGGTTTTCGATGCCCCTATGGAAAGCAGAAATAAGGGCATTACCGCATATATCATTTTAACCGAAGTATCGGTCAGGAAACTTGTAAGCCCAGCAAAAAAAATATTTCTTTCGATACCCATTACATTCTTTTCATGTGATGATTTTAATTGAACGTCCAATGAACCCACCTCTATACAATATTATTCCTTTCATAGACTGTTTTCGAGAATTCCTCGAACTCATTACTGCAAAGCTGTATTTCCTTATTTATTGCCTCGCCTTTCTCGGATTTGAAATAATCCCTCTTATTTATCTTTTCAAACCAGCTGTATAGCTTTTTTAATTCCTCGTCGTTTTCCTCAAGTTCAGCAAATGTAAAGTTCTCTTTCTGAGTCTCCTTTTTCATCTCTTCATGGAATCTCGTGCAAAATCCCAAAAGTTCTTCATATTCGCGGTTGATCTCATCGATGAATTTCCCCTTTATGTCCTCCTTTCCATATAAAAAGTTCCCCGATGCAATATAAACGGAACCTTTTTCATTTTCTATGTAATCCTTTATTTTCTTTAAAGAATCTTTTGTATCTTCCGTATCGGGGAGAAGCCATAACGACTTTTGTATATTCAGTGCGCCTATTTTCTTAAGCCACCTCCATGTTGAAACCCTTATTCTGGAAGGTTCCGAAGGCAAACTATAGGATATAAACAAAAAATTACCTCTTTCCAATCTATCCACCTCTTTGTAACAGTTGTTACATTTATTATATAGTTAATTATATGTTAAATCAATGTAATGTTTGACTCCAGATACATATTTTTATTTGACTTTTAAGCACAAAAGCCTATAAAATAAATCTATAAAAATCTAAGGAGATGATTTTTTGGCTTTATATGACATAGTTTTATTTGACCTTGACGGAACATTGACTGATTCTAAAATAGGCATCACCAAATCGGTACAGTATGCCCTTTCGAAATTCGGCATTATAGAAGATAACCTGGATAATCTTAAGCCATTTATAGGCCCTCCCCTTGCCGATTCCTTTATGGAATTTTACAATTTTACCTTTGATGAAGCGAAACAGGCCATAGAATATTACAGAGAATACTATAAGGATAAAGGTATGTTTGAAAATAAAACGTATGACGGTATCGATGATCTGCTGGAAAGTTTGAAAAAAGCAGGGCGCAATCTTACAGTTGCAACTTCAAAACCCACATTTTTTTCTGAAAAGATATTGAAGCATTTTAATATAGATGGCTACTTTGAATTCATAGTTGGAAGCGAACTTGACGGCAGGCGTGCCTCGAAAACAGATGTAATCGAATATGCCATATCGCAGTTGCATTGCACCCGAAAAGAAAAAATAGTGATGGTAGGCGATAGAAAACATGACGTATTGGGGGCTAAAGCGAACGGAATAGACTGCATAGCCGTTTTATACGGTTACGGTTCTTCCGCGGAACTTAAAGAGGCCGGCCCCAAATATACAATAGACACCGTTCAGAATTTAAAAAAGCTCTTATTGAGATAGATTCTCTTTCGCGGTTAGTAAAAATAATCATGTTCAATTGAGAACAATTATTTATTAAAATATATATTGACGTCTCTGATATTTAGCCTTATTATATGAATTAAATGATTATCATTTAATAACATTTAAGGAATTCCATCATATAATGTTAATAAGATTTATGCTAAGTCTTATTTTGTGAAAGAAGATGTTTTGATGATGGGGAAAAGTATCAGGGGTTTGACGACACTACAGGCAAAAGAACTGCAAAAAAAATATGGTCTCAATGAATATGTAAAAAGCAACAAATTAAACCCTATAAAGAAATTTATCAGTATTTTCAAAGAACCTATGTTTTTGCTCCTCATAGGGACAGGATTTATTTACATCCTGCTTGGGGAAATCCAGGAGGCTTTTATCATGATGATATTTGTATGCTTTGTCATCATGATCACATTTGTACAGGAATGGAGAACGGAAAAGATGGTAGATGCCCTTAAGGCATTAACTTCACCTCGGGTTTCCGCTCTCAGGGATGATGCCGTTAAAAAAATAAAAAGCTGCGAGCTGGTTCCGCAGGATATCATTTTTCTCTCTGAAGGCGAAAGAATTCCTGCAGACTGTGCTGTAATCGATGCTTCCAACTTTTCTGTAGATGAATCTGTATTGACAGGCGAATCCGAACCCGTTTTTAAAAGCAGTCATGCAGATATCAAGGCTTCGAATAGAAAGGATTACTGGAAGGATGATATGGTCTATGCAGGTACGCTGTCTTTGTTCGGCAAGTGTACGGCTAAAGTCGTTTCAACCGGCTTTAATACCGAATACGGAAAAATAAGCAAAGCAATAAGTGAAACAAAGGAAGAACCGACACCTCTTCAGAAAAAAATACATGCACTGGTAAAGAATCTGGCGATTATGGGAGTATTCCTCTGTACAGCCGTTATACTCCTCTCATATATGTATACCCACAGGCTGATTCCAAGCATATTGTCCGGCATCACACTTGCCATGGCGATTATACCTGAAGAGTTTCCCGTGGTGCTTACCGTATTCTTATCGTTAGGTGCATTCAGGCTTGCTAAAAGAAATGCCCTTATGCGCAAGGTATCTGCAGTGGAAACCCTTGGCTGTGCAACGGTGCTGGCAGTGGATAAAACAGGCACCATTACAAAAAACAATATGGAAGTTAAAAAGATATACACGGATAAAATATATGACGCTGATAAGTTCAGCGATCCGTCTTTCAGTGATCTTATGGTATTATCCTGCGAGAAGGATCCATATGATCCTATGGAAAAAGCGATCATAAATAATTCAAAAAAGAATATAAATGATATTTCAAAATTATACAGCCTGAAGGCAGACCTTAAAATAGCTTTTGATCCTGCCAAAAAGCGTATGGCCAATGTTTACCATACGGACAAAGGTTATTATGCAGCGGCAAAGGGCTCACCTGAAACGATAATTCCCTTATGCAGTTTAAGTAATGGGAAAAAATCAGAAATTGAGGATATAATCGATGAAATGGCGGGCAGGGGTTTAAGAGTAATTGCATTTGCCGATGCATATACATCGGAACTGTCCAAAGATCTGGAAGATTATCCTTTACGATTTAAAGGCCTTATCGGGCTTTTGAATCCCCCAAAAGATGGAGTCAAAGAGGCGGTTAACCTTTGCAAAAGCGCCGGCATCAGAGTTATCATGATTACAGGAGATTACAATAAAACAGCAATGGCGATAGGCAATGAAATCGGACTGTCACTTAAAGATTGCGCTATAACCGGCAATGAAATCGATAATATGAGTGACAGTGAACTCTGCGAAGCCGTCAAACACTGCGATATTTTCTCAAGAGTCATCCCTAAGCATAAGATGAGGATCGTGAAAGCATTAAAAGCCAACGGCGAAATTGTCGCGATGACAGGAGACGGCGTCAATGACGCCCCCGCATTAAAAAATGCCAATATAGGCATCGCCATGGGCAAAAGAGGAACGGAGGTCGCAAAGCAGGCATCTCATATGATACTCATGGATGACAATTTTACGACGATCGTAAGTTCCGTTAAAGATGGGCGGAGAATATTTGACAATATAAGAAAAGCAATAGTATATATACTCGTCATTCATATACCGATAATTGCTTTATCGCTGTTTACACCTGTATTCAACCTTCCGCAGATATTGCTTCCTGTTCATGTTGTTCTTCTTGAACTTATAATAGATCCGACATGTTCTATTATATTTGAAGCGGAAGAAGCTGAAGCGGATATAATGAAGCGTCCCCCGAAGCTGCCGTCGGAGCCCCTTCTGCCTAAGAATCTGACGGCAAAGGTTATTCTTCAGGGAACATCGATGTTTTTGGCCTCATTTGTCCCCTTTCACTACCTTGTCGATACAGGTACGCCCATAGATACCGCAAGGAGCTTTGCGCTGCTGACTTTAATCGTATCGAATGTGGTGCTTGTACTTGTAAACAGGACCGATACGCAGTTTTTATGGCATATTTTTAAAGAAGGGAAAAACAATGCAAGGCTTCTTATAAACAGTTTATCTATCATTTTTATGCTTATGATAATATATGTGCCGCTTTTAAATACTGTTTTTAAAACGGGACCTTTGAGCCTCCACATGCTTGTTATTTCCGTATTCACGGGAATTATATCTTCCATCTGGTGGGAAATTGTAAAATTAGCCGACAAGCTCTAAAATACAGGCTGCTTATTTAAAAGCAGCCTGTATTTTTTGTATTTGCCAGCACGATTCATGATGGATTAAAGGCGTTTAAAAAATGTTTGTATAACACTAATCTTTATGATAATATTAATGGCGAAGCGACTTAGAGCTTGTTAATGGTATCATCATCAGATGAATAATGAATCTTTATTACAAAGGAGGAATTAACCAATGCCATATTTTACTAATCCATGCAAACAGAACATAATGTCTTTCAGAAACAAAGTTGGAGACCATATCTATAAAAAGATAAGCGTATTAAATGTTGAAGCATGGGTTACAAAAGAACCGGTGCCCTTCGATAAAAGGATGTCCGGGAAAAAAGTCACATTGAATATAGACGACAGCTGGGGAAAACTATGGGATTGTGCCTGGTTCAACTTTACGGGAGTTGTCCCAAACGAGGCCGCAGGCCAAAAGGTCGTACTTCTTATCGATATAAGCGGAGAAGCCTGCATATTCGATAAAGAAGGCTGCCCTGTGCAGGGCCTTACAAATGTAAGCTCTGAATTTGATGCAAGCCTTGGAAAGCCGGGCAAACGAGTATACAAACTTTTAGAAAATGCAAAAGGCGGCGAAAGTATAGATATATGGGCCGATGCAGGATGCAACGATCTTTTCGGAAATTATAAGAACAGCGGCAAGCTCAAGGAAGCCCATGTTGCAATATTTAACCAAGAGATGCACGGACTTTATTACGATATTGAAGTCCTCGGAAATTTAATGCAGCAGCTTCCCGAAGATTCAGCGAGATATCAGAGAATACTCAATGCTTTATTTGAAGCATCAAATGTTATGAAATATTATAACGATGAAGAAGCATCAAAGGCAAGGAAAATACTTTCGGTAGAATTAAATAAAAAATGCGGAGATGAATCTCTGCATATAACTGCAGTTGGTCATGCACATATAGACCTCGCATGGCTGTGGCCAATAAGAGAAACCATAAGAAAAGGCGCCCGCACTTTCTCCACTGTTTTGAAAAATATGGAAAAGTACCCTGATTATGTGTTCGGGGCAAGCCAGCCTCAGCTTTATGAATGGATGAAGGAAAGATACCCAAAGCTTTATGAAAAAATAAAGCAGCGCGTGGCCGAAGGAAGGTGGGAACCCCAGGGAGGCATGTGGGTCGAAGCCGACACGAATATTTCAGGAGGAGAAGCGTTGGTACGCCAGATACTTTACGGAAAAAGATTTTTCAGGGAAGAATTCAATAAAGATATGAAGATACTATGGCTTCCTGATGCCTTTGGATATAACGCAGCACTTCCACAGATATTGAAAAAATCCGGTATAGATTATTTTATGACAATAAAGCTTTCATGGAATGAATATAACGAATTCCCTCATCACACATTTATATGGGAAGGATTAGACGGAAGCAAAATCCTTGCGCATATGCCGCCAGAAGGGACATATAATAGTTCTGCAGCCCCTGAAGCCATTGCAAAGGCTCAAAGGCAATTCAAGGATAAATGTGTATCTGAAGAATGTCTTATGCTGTTCGGAATAGGAGATGGTGGAGGCGGCCCGGGAGAAGAGCACTTAGAGCGTTTAAATCGTGAGAAGAGCTTAAACGGGCTCGTACCTGTAAAGCAGGAACCTGCAATCGAATTCTTTAAGAGAATAGGAAAAGACATATCGAAATATAAGACATGGCATGGCGAACTATATTTGGAAAAGCACCAGGGAACATATACTACCCAGGCCAGAAATAAAAGATACAACAGGAAAATGGAGATAGCCCTAAGGGAACTTGAATATGCATCAGTGCTTGCTCAGATGCTTGCTAAAAGACCTTATCCGCAAAAAGAGATTGAAGCCATATGGAAAGAAGCGTTGTTATACCAGTTTCATGACGTGCTCCCCGGCTCTGGTATTAAGAGAGTATACGATGAATGTATATCAAGGTATAAATATCTGCTTAACCGTACGGAAGAGTTGACGGAAACTGCATATAGATCTTTATATGACAGCAGCTTTTGTATGAGCGAAGCAGCAGCCGATTCTATAGCAAAGGATAAGCCAGATAGATCACAAACTGCAGTCGTAATCAATTCTCTGTCATGGGATAGGCACGAATGGATTAAAATAGGCAGCAACTGGCTTAAGGCAGACGTACCTTCCATGGGCAGGACTTTTGTGACTGGAAAAGGCACAAGCCATGCGTTTAATGTTACGGCAAAAGACAACTTTATAGAAAATAATTTGTTAAAAGTTACATTTAATAAAGACGGTTCCTTAAAATCGGTATATGATAAGGAAATTTCAAAAGAAGCGCTTTATCCCGGCTCTAAGGGTAATATTCTTACGGTTTATGACGACAACAACGGCGATGCGTGGGACTTTTCACCCGTATGTTACGAGAGACCCAGAGAATATTTCAAGCTAAAGCTTTCTGAGAGCTATGTGGATGGTCCTGAAGCTATAATCAAGCAAGTTTATGAATATGGATCATCAAAAATCGAACAGCGCATTATACTTACTGAAGGAAGCAGAAGGATCGATTTTGAGACAAAAGCAAATTGGAATGAAAGGGGAAAAATGCTTAGGACCTCATTTCCGGTAAATGTATATGCAAATGAGGTAAGCTGCGATATTCAATTCGGTAATATCAAGCGTACAAATAATAACAATACAAGCTGGGATATGGCTAAATATGAAATATGCGCCCATAAATGGGTCGACCTTTCACAGGGAGATTACGGCGTTGCATTGCTAAACGACTGCAAATATGGCCATAAGGTAAAAGACAATGTCATCGACCTTAATCTTTTGAGAAGTACATCAACCCCGGGTGTTGAAGCGGACAAAGGCTACCATGAATTTACATACTCGCTCTATCCGCATCGCGGCGGTTTAAGGGAAGGCAGAGTTGCACGAACAGCTTATGAGCTAAATATACCATTAAAAGTCATAAATATTGAGGGAACCCAAGATGCAAATAAGACGGACGCGTCATTCCTGACGCTTGATGCAGACAATGTAATAGTCGAAGCCGTGAAAAAAGCGGAATTTAACGATGACATCATAGTAAGGATGTATGAAAACAGCGGAAGCAGCACAAAGGTAAAGCTTAATTTTGGATTTGAAGTAAAAGACATGCAAATAGTTAACCTCATGGAGGAACCTGTAGATTGCAGCTCTTTGAACAAGGAAAAAAGCGAGCTTGAATTTAAGCCTTTCGAGATTCATACATTAAGAATAAGCATGTAAATTGCTTTATCGCTATTTTAGGAAAATAGTAATGAGCAAAAGCAAGTAAGGTGAGGGCTGCCGCGATATGTGTTTTATGCATTGCGGCAGCCGATTTATATAGCAAAAACCTCTCTTGTTTATATTTCTTCCATATTATGTGTGCAGCCTGCCATTTGCTTTTATCTTCCTGCCATAATATGATCCACCATCGTTTGGGGTAAGTATTCGAGAAAAGCGGCACTCTTAGACAAATGACCCACTTGGTATCTCGATTTGGGATTCTTAGCGCAAAGCGCTTTAAATACCGTCTCGGCTGCTTTTTCAGGGTCAGTCCTCTTTTTATCAAATTCACTGAGAGATTTCTGATCCTTTACAAGAGCCTGCCTGTACAAATCAAGGCGTTCTTTAGGCCATTTCTTCATGGAATTTTCAAGTTCCAGTGCATTTTTCGCAGGTGATGGTGTATCCATTCCTCCGCATCGTATTAATATATTTGGTATTTTCCACGGCCCAAGTTCTATTTGAAATGTACGTGCCAGACAATTCTGTGCAAAGTCACATGCATGTATGCTGGAAACGTATGGTATAGGTATTATCGCGGGAGTGGCGATCCATAAAATCCTACCATGAGCCTCTCTTATAAGCGGAAGGAAAGCCTGCAAAAGCGCAATCGGGCCTACGATGCGAGTTTCAATCTCAGTCCGGAACTTCTCAAGATCCATAAGCTCAAGCGGTGCGATAAATCCTCCTCCGGCATTATTGATTACAGCATACAGCCCTTTTATATTTCTTGCAGCCAGTTCCTTCTTTACCGTTTCGAGAACGTTAGGAATGTGCTCCTGCATTGTAAGGTCAAGAGGAAATACCGGAACAAGATTTTTTTCATCCATATCCTTCAAACTATCGAAATCCTTTTCCTTGCGCACAGTCGCAAACACTAAAAATCCATGTCGCGCAAGGAATAATGAAATAGCCCGTCCCATACCAGAAGAGCATCCCGTAACAAGTACACTTTTTTGATAATATGTTGAATTTTTATTCACATAAATTACCTCCCGGAATATTACGTGGTAGTTTAAACTGATGTTTTAATCACATGTTTATAATAAGATATGCCGTGCATTTTGTCAATAGCTTTTACAATTTTCGAGTATATAAGATTATTTGAAGAATATACGCCCATAATTTCCCTCAGTTTTGCGGTTACAAACTTATGCCTTTTGAACATTTAATTAAATCATAAAAAAATAATAGATAAAGCATACATAAAAATACCATGCTGCCTATCTATTATCGTAGTTCACATATCAATTATGGAAACCATTAGGCCGATCACTGGTCCATAGGTCCGGGATGCCAGCTTTCGAGCCCCTTATCTACATGATAATAATGATTTATAAGATTGCTTACATATTTTTTCTGCGCATTTTCATCTTTTAAGTCCAATCCTACGGAATCTTTAAATAAACCTGAGAACAGGCTGGGCATCAATACGGCAGAAATCAGCTGTGTTACGGACATTCTTATATCATTCTTGTCCTTTTCCATATCGAGCTCGCTTATTTTGTCCACTAAAAGGTTCAACAACTTTTTAAAAAGCCGGGAAGAGAAATTAGTATGGTCATTATTCACAAAGCTTTCATACAGATGCGCCTTTGTAATGCCAGGATATCTCGTGGAACCTGCAAGCAGATAAAACAAAATCGCCTGAAGCAATTCCCCTGGATTTTGATATTGTTTTTGTGCTATGGCATAATAATCGTCCTGAAAATTTTTTATTGTCAGCTTTAATGTCTCCTCCAGCAGATTCTCTTTGGACCTGAAATAATAATTTATCGCAGCGCTATTTACATCTGCTTCTTTTGCTATGCCACGTATAGTGACCGAGTGAATGCCATATTTCTCAATGAAGCTTATTGTTGCCCTTATTATCTTTTCTCTCGTAACATTTTGTGATAAATCCATAAATATCCTACCTTTTATCATGATGTGATAGATTTAACCATATGGTTAAATCTATCACATCATGATTTCAGTGTCAATAATATTCTTATATAACCTTCAATTCGCAATTTGAACTTATGTTATTTTGAACACTCATTCGGCAGATTCAAGTTTTATAAGCTGCAATTACTTCGCTTTCTCCACTCTCTTATATACTTCATATAACAGCAGCACTATTATTCCGCCTGCCAAGGCTGTATAAGCCTGATTATAAGACATGACAATCTTCAATTTTGATATAACCTTTGCAGGTATACCAATACCGAACAGGGAAACAAGATAATTGACGGAAAATGATAAAAATAATGCCTTGATTATCGCGCCGATTATGATTCCGATATATTTCCCGCCGGATATAAAATATTTCGCTGAAAGGCCAAATGACAATGCAAGCAGTGCATTTCCCACCATAATAAATGGCGTAAACGGCGGTATATTAAATTGTCCTGTAATCAATGCAAGCACAGGCGTTAAAAGCCCGACAAGCACGCCATATTTTGTATCTGCAAATAAAACAGCAGCAAGTATTGAAGCATTGACGATGGGGGCAACTATAAACTGATTGTAAAATACTCCCCCGAACTGTGCACCGATTAAAATGATTACAAAGGCAAAAGCCAGAAGCATCGCTGATCTTGTAAGTTTCTTTGTATTACTTATTTTCTCCATGTTATCCCTCCACAAATTTTTTATTTGAAAATGCCGTCTTGACATTAACACCCTTTATAGAGCCAAGTTTCCCGGTAAGAGCGCTTATTTCGTCTGTCGTACCATCAACCACAACCGATATAATGCATATGTTTCTTTCTCTATAAGGTATACCCATACGCCCTACTATTATATTGGAAAACTCGGACAAATATTTATTTATTTTGCCGGCGGATTCGTGGGCATCATCTATGACTATGCCTATCACTCCTATCCTTCTTTCGTCCATATCAACCACCCCTGTAGTTTAAATATAAGAATAACTTCACTATTCATCATTCATCTTCAATGGATTTTAATTTCTCTTCAACCATTTTCTTTGTTATGGTGCTCAGGTTTGAAAACTTATGTTCAAGCGACTTTTTAATCATTTCAACAGCTTCATCCTTTTTGCCCATCTTGTATAAAGCGCTCCCGTAAAAATAATATGGTTCGGGAAAACTTGGGGACCTTTCCATAAGCTTTTTATAAACTTCCGCCGATTTTTCATATTCTCCCATTAAGTAATATGTCTGTCCCAAATTATCGGTTATTATGTTATCAGTCCCATTATAATCATGGGCCTTAAGGTTAAATTCCAAAGCCTTATCCAAATCACCATTTAGTATGTAGAAATATCCGAGACTGCTGTAAACAGTACTGTTTCTGTACTTTTTACAAAGATCTTGGAGCATGCCTATGGCTTCGTCCAGTTTATTCCTCTTCCAGAGCACAAGGGCATAATTCGACTTCACAATTATTTCATCATCGGCATTGAGTTTTAACTTTACCATTTCTTTCAGTATCTTTTCGGCAATATCTACATTCCCTACCTTCAAGGACAGATATGCGTATGAGACCTTCGTTTTAAGGCCGGCCCTGCCGCTTTTATATGCCCTTTTAAACCACGATATGGCTCCGTTAATATCATCTTTTGCATACCTTACCTTTCCCCTTATGGAATAGTACCTCGGCATAAAAGCATAAATCCCATACAATACATATGCTGCAACAAGAATCAATCCAACTGTTTTATTTAATAAAAAAGCCAGTACGATTATAATAACAGGTAAAATAAATTTTGTTAAAAAAGGATATTTACCATTCAATTAAAACGCCCCTTCCCACACAGTACATTTTGACCCAAACTGCAGAAATTCCTACAAGGTAATAATAAAATAGAAAATCTTGCATGTCAATAAAATCAGACGCAATGGCAAACTTAATTATTTGAAAAATATTATGGTGAATTGTAAGTGCTCCCCCCATAATATTTTCAAATATAAAATATATACTCCATTTGAGATATAACACTTGTGAATATTTTCAATATTTAAACTTATGCTTTTCCTATTGACTTATAAAATAATATAATATAAAATTATATTTAACAATTTAATAGTTGACTCTTATCCAGAGCGGCGGAGGGACTGGCCCGATGAAGCCCGGCAACCGGTATTCTCATTCGAATACAGCGGTGCCAATTCCTGCAATGGAAACATTGATAGATGAGAGAGCGGTGGTTATTACAACCTCTTTCATCATGAAAGAGGTCTTTTATTTATACTTTGGGGGGATAAATTATTGATCGACCTTATCGACATTACAAAAAAATATGAAACACCCGATGGGGAAATTACCGCTTTGGATAGAATCAATCTTCACATTGAAAAGGGTGAAATCTTCGGCATAATCGGCTTAAGCGGCGCAGGTAAGTCAACGCTATTAAGATGCATAAACAGATTGGAGGAGCCGACATCTGGTAAAGTCGTAATCGACGGAATCGATATGACTTCTCTGAATAAAAGCGATCTTAGAAAAATGAGAAGAAGGATAGGCATCATTTTTCAGCACTTTAACCTGCTTATGAATTCCGATGTATACGAAAATATTGCCTTTCCATTAAAAATAACCGGCACACATAAAAGCGAAATAGATAAAAAAGTCAATGAGCTCTTGACCGTAGTGGAACTTATGGATAAAAAAGATGTATACCCTTCGCAGCTTTCAGGAGGGCAAAAACAGAGGGTGGGCATTGCAAGGGCCCTTGCAAACAATCCGGATATACTCCTTTGTGATGAGGCGACTTCGGCGCTGGATCCGACGACCACCGAATCCATACTTACTCTTTTAAAGGATATAAATAAAAAATTTGGCATTACTGTGGTGGTTGTAACGCATGAAATGGATGTCATAAAAAAGCTGTGCGACAGGGTGGCGGTTATTGAAAACAGTGTTATTGTGGAACAAGGAACTGTGCTGGATCTTTTTACGAATCCAAAAGCACAGACGTCAAAAAGATTTTTGAAAAATATGATAGCTAAACTTCCTAGGAATATGTTGCTTGATGATGATAATCCGGGCGAAGAGGTTTTAAGGATTTCTTTCCTCGGGGAAAATACCGGCAAGCCCTTTATTTCCTATATAATAAGGAAATTCGATGTGGATGCAAATATAATTGCAGGCAATATTGAAAATATACAGGATATGAAAGTGGGCAATCTCATTATAAAACTGTCGGGGAAGAGTGAAAATATTAAATCCGCGGTAGATTATTTATCTTCGAATAACGTAAGAATCGAGGTGCTTAAAAATGGCAACCTCTAATATAATACAATACCTTTCGGGTTTATTTGATTTAATGTTTCAGCCTTTTCTCGAAACGCTTTATATGGTATTTTTCTCTACGCTTTTTTCACTTATAATAGGGCTTCCTTTAGGTATAATACTTGTTATAACTGATAAAGGCCACCTGATGGAAAAACCGAAGTTGAACAAAATACTGGGGCTTATAATAAATGTGATGCGCTCGGCGCCTTTTATAATACTGATAATAGTAATTTTTCCGTTATCAAGGCTTATCGTCGGTACGACCATAGGTTCCACAGCGGCGATAGTGCCTCTTTCGATAGCAGCCGCACCATTTGTTGCAAGGATAATAGAGTCATCATTAAAGGAAGTAGACTGGGGAATCATTGAAGCATCGCTTTCCGTCGGGGCAACAATACCGCAGATAATATTCAAGGTTATGATACCTGAAGCTCTGCCGTCTTTAATACTTGGAGTTACACTTACAATCATCAACATAATCGGCTATTCAGCCATGGCCGGTGCCGTTGGAGGAGGTGGTCTTGGAGATCTTGCGATAAGGTACGGATATCAAAGGTTTGAGACCGATGTGCTTATCGCAACCATCATAGTGCTCATTGTACTGGTACAGATTATCCAGAGCATTGGGAATGCATTATCAAAGAAATTTGATAAAAGGTAGTTAATATATATTTATTGGGGGAATTTATAATGAAAAAAATGGTTAAATTGCTGCTTCCTTTTATACTGATAGGCAGTTTATTAGCAGGATGCGGGGCAAAAAGTGACGCGAATAAAAGCGTAAGCGGCAGCAACAGCGATCAGAAAAAGACTGTCAAGCTTACAGTAGGGGCATCTCCTACGCCTCATGCCGATATATTAAAGGTTGTGCAGCCGATTTTGAAGGAAAAGGGAATAGACTTAGTAATCAAAGAGTTCAATGATTATGTCACACCAAACACGGCTTTAAACGATAAGCAATTAGACGCAAATTTCTTCCAGCATGTGCCCTATATGGAGGACTTTGCGAAGAAAAACAATATTAAGTTAGTTGCAGTAACAAAAGTACACGTTGAACCTATGGGCGCATATTCAAAGAAGATAAGATCAAAGGATGAATTAAAAGACGGTGCTACAATCGCAATACCAAATGATGCGACAAATGAAGGAAGAGCTCTTCTCCTTCTCCAGAACCAGGGACTTATAAAACTAAAGGATGAAAAGGGACTTACACAGACTCCAAGGGACATAGCGGAAAATCCAAAGAACTTTAAATTTAAAGAGCTCGAAGCTCCAAATCTGCCAAGGACCCTGCAGGATGTCGACGTAGCAATAATAAATACAAACTTCGCCCTAAAAGGGAATCTCGACCCTCTAAAAGATACGATATTTACAGAAGGCAAAGATTCTCCATATGCGAATGTACTGACGGTAAGACCTGACAATCAAAATGATCCCGCCATACAGGAACTTGCAAAGGCGTTGAATTCAGACGAGGTTAAAAAGTTTATTGAGGATCAATACAAGGGAGCAATCGTCCCTGCATTTTAGGCAATACTGTAAAAGAGGTTGTCTCTAAATAAAGAAATAATACAAAATATTGAGTAGCTTAAATTTGTGAAATCAATATATTGTATATAAAACTTATTTTGAGACGGCCTCTTTTTATTTCAATCTTTTCTTCAGCATATTATTATAATATACAATGAATTTCGTGTAAGCATAATCATATATGAAAAATATCACCGCGGCTATAAAAGCCACAAGCCATAAGGGCTTTCCGAAATTAAGCTGAAGCATAAAAATCTTTTTTAATATGACATACATTGCAGATGCATCTATTGCGAAAAAAACAAACTTTAGAGCCATTTGAGCGGACACGCTTTTAATCTTTTCAATATAATGTTTTATTATACCATAAAAACCGAATAATAAAATATAAGGTAAAACCCTGGGTTTATCCGCTATAACACATACGGACAAAAGTGATGTTGCAATATAGAGCATCCATGCACCGTAGGCTCCGGATTCTATGAGCATGATTCCGCAAAAAACCGAACTTACTATATAGAAAAAAAGTCTGCTTGTGGGAAGATATGCCGCTAAATACAACGATATAATGCACAATGCCCCAAGTAAACCGCCAAGGGCAATAATCCTGTTTTTCTGCCGCATCATCACACTTCCTTATCAGCACAAATTTCCGCCCATGCATTCACAGCATGTATCGGTGCACCACAGCCATGAACATATGGTACAGACATCTGGTCCATCATTAAATGACCTACCAAGTCCTCCGCCATATGACCTCGACCTGTACGTTGCATTCTGATTATTGATCCTGTTTAATGCCTGCCTGTATTCAAAGTTATCAGGGTCCATGCTGACGGCGGTTTGAAGGTAATTGTACCCTTGATCATACCATCCTTTTCTTAAGCATAAAATACCCTTCAAATAATACCATTCTGCAGACCTGTCGTTCATACTATCCAAAGCCATTTCAGCTTCAGATGTATTTCCATTGTTTATATCCATCCTTATCTTATAAAAGTCACTATTGGTACTTGTACTATTGTTTGTATTTCCGCCATCATAGCTTTCGTTATCATAACCATATGAACGGCCTTTATTCTTCATAAGATAGTCATACGCTTCATTTATTTCCTTTAATTTTTCTTCCGCAAGAGATGCCAGGGGGTTGTCCCTGTATTGATCAGGATGGTATTTTTTAACAAGCTCTCTGTATGCTTTTTTTACTTCTTCATCTGTTGCTCCCTGCCCTACGCCTAGTACTTCATATGGATTTCTCATGTTTAAAACAACCCCTCTTTTCAAGTATTTGCAATGTTTTTTTATACATTCCGCCGAAAATAATATTTTCAATAATAGATTTGTTTTTCTTTATATCCATAAGGTCAAAGGCATTGCCTATCTGCCCCAATGTATGTTCAAGGGTGAATTTAACGTTGCCCTTTATTCTTTCCTTGAAATCATGAATCTTTTCATTATTATAATTATAGCAAAACTGAATCAAAAGAGGATTATAATTTTTCCTCTTTACATCATCTTCCAGATCATCATATGCATCTATAATATATATCCATTTGCCTATATTATACCCAAACCAATGCAGTGATTTCTCCCTTTTTTTATCTTCGCATAAAGGCGGATATGCAAAAATCTCCTCCGTCAGCCTTGCAAATGGCTCCGCTGCTTTATCTATTGAATCGCACCTTTGTTTTTCGATAACGGAAAGCTCATCAAGCTTCTCTTTAATTATTTTAGCTTTAACCGGAACTGCTTTTGAAGATTTTTTGTATGCGCTGTAAAAAAGCGCCATAGGTACTGATGACCTTACGGGATGTCCATCCCTCAAATCATCCGTCAGCTTCCGGTATGTCAATATTATATCTATATTTGATGCATATTTTATAGCTTTGCTTTCGCCTATAACAGGTTTTTTTAAGAATGGATGCACTGCGCAATTTTGAAATTTTATATCTTCCCTTTCTTCTCTAAACGAAGACAAAAACATGCCTAAAAATGCGCTGTCATAGTTTAAGGCAAGCCTTGCGGCCTGGCCGCATTCCCTGCCTATGCACTTACACAGGCCGCAGTAATATGCCTTGAAAAGTTCATATTCTTTTACTTTGAGTTCTCCCTTGTCAGGAAAAATATAACCAAACATATGGCCTTCTCCTTATATGATAAAAAGCCTTCCGGAATTATTGCAATTGTCTAAGGCTGTAATACTACAGAGCCCTTTCAAGTAAATGCAAAGCACACTTAATATGAATAATAATATCATTTTTATCAAGCTAATACAAATATAATCTTCGATTCGCAATATGAACTTATGTTATTTTGAACACTCATTCGCCAGATTCAAGTTTTGTAAGTTCTAAGGCCAGCAGCCTTGATAATAAAATCAATTTCCGCACGCTTTATGCCTGAAACCTCAATTTGTACATGCAGTAAGACTTTTTAGTTCATACGGTGTAAGTTCCCTGAACTCCCCGGGCTTTAAACCCGGATCCAGTTTAATCGGCCCCATTGAAATACGCATGAGAAATAGGACTTTTTTGCCTATCGCTTCAAACATCCTCTTTACCTGATGATATTTCCCTTCGAATATTTCAACTTCAACTTCTGACTCGTCACCCTGTGCTATTATCCTGAGATTCGCAGGCATGGCCTTGTATCCGTCATCCAGCATAACTCCGTTTTTAAAATCGTCCACATCGCTTTTGCATACCATACCCTTTATCCTCGCATAGTAAACTTTCGATACATGATTTGCCGGTGATATTAGCTTATGGATAAGGTATCCGTCATTTGTAATTAGCAGCAGACCTACCGTATCTTTGTCGAGCCTTCCAGCCGGCGATGGCTTGAATTCGGCATATTCTTGGGGCAGAAGGCCTATTACCGTATTTTCTCTTTTGTCTTCTGTAGATGTAATAACACCCGCCGGCTTGTTCATCATGATGTATACATACTTTCTGTAATTTATTCTCTGCCCTTTCACATGAATTATATGATTCTCCGGATTTATATGAATCCCGGGATCGTTTGCTATATTGCCATCTACCGAAACATCCCCATCCCTTATAAGCTTCTTTATCTCTTTGCGGGTACCATACCCGGAATTGCTTAAAATCCTGTCAATCCTTAAAGTATCACTCATCTCATATAATTCTCCAATCGATTCTTAGTTACGGGTGTATAAAAATGCCCCTACCCAAAACAATTTGTTCTTATTCGTATTGAATTTCAAATTGCGGATCAAAGATGGACATACAAATATCATTTACTTTATACGATATCCATAATATTTTATAGTATAATTATATTAAACTTATATTAAGCTTTTATGAAATTCGGCGTTTTAATGCAAATATAAGGACAATATTGTATAACTCAATACAATTATATTATACATTATTTTGTGGAGGGATAAAATCATGGACAGAATGACAAAAAGCAAATTTGAAAGTATGACAAAAAAAGAGAAAGCAGCTTACATCTGGGACTATTATAAATGGCACATTATAATAGGTATAATTGTAATCGCCCTGGTTGCAAATCTTATCACAAGCATTACCACCAGAAAGGATACGATACTCGATGTTACATTGCTCGGGAAATATATAGACAGCAACAAACAGGATGCATTCAAGAAAACACTGGATAAAAAGTTTGTGACCAATATCAAGAAACAGGAGACCCAGGTGGAATTTTTATTTTATGACAAGAATTCAAAGGATCAGATGGCTATAGCAAGCATACAGAAATTCCAGGCTTTAGCGGCATCAGCCTCTTTGGATGTTGTAGTGCTCGATAAAGACGATTTCAATCTATACGCCGGGCAGGGGTTATTCATGGAATTAGATAAAATTCCTGAGTTGTCAAACCTCAGTTCAAAATTTGTCAGCCCTTCAGGCGATCAAAATACCAGTAAAGCACCGCTCGGGATCACCGCAGATGATGTAAAAGTTCTTAAGGATTTAGGTTATGATACGCAAAATAAAATAATTACAATAGCATCTAATACAAAACACAAACAAAATGCGATAAATTTTATAAAATATATCTTTGAATAATTTCTAAAAGCGCCCCTTTTATTTCCGGAAAAATATATAAAAAGGAGCGCTTTATCACATTTGAAGAATCTATGAAAATGCAATCCTGTCGCTTAATACATCGTCGGATTCTGACTCGGATTGTATTTTATCAAAGCATTTTAAAAGTTTTTCCCGGGTTAGCTTTCTTTTATCATCACCGCCGATATCCAGTACGATCCTGCCGTGGTGGAGCATTATGAGCCTGTTCCCCATGGATATCGCCTGGCTCAGGTTGTGTGTTACCATAAGGGTGGTGATATTCTTCTTTGAGATTATTTTTTTAGTAAGCTCCGTTATGGTTTCCGATGCCTTTGGATCCAAGGCTGCCGTATGCTCATCCAAAAGCAGAAGTTCAGGGTTAGACATAGACGCCATAAGAAGCGAAAGAGCCTGCCTTTGCCCTCCCGAAAGCAAGCCTACTTTTATGTTCAGCCTGTTCTCAAGACCAAGGGACAGTTCTTTAAGAGCATCTTTAAAATAAGGTATATTTTTTCTGGATATTCCCCATGAAAGATCGAACCTTTTTCCTTTATTATATGCCATCGAAAGGTTTTCCAGTATAGTCATGGAAGGGGAAGTGCCAATTGCCGGACTCTGAAATACCCTTCCTATCATCCTTGTCCTTTTATATTCAGGCATTCGGGAAATATTTTTATTCTTTAATAATATCCGTCCTTCGTCCATTTCAATGGACCCGGATATTATATTTAAAAGTGTGGATTTACCTGCACCGTTGCTTCCTATTATGGTTATAAAATCCCCGTCATTTACGTCTAAATCAAATTTATCGAATATGGCGTTTTCATTTACAGTTCCCTTATAAAATACTTTTGACATATTTTCAATGTGCAGCATCGATTCCACCCCTAGCCGTAAATAATTTTTTAAATCTTTCACCTATTTTATACCGGTTCAAAGCAAGAGCGACTATGACTATCAGCGAAGTTATAAGCTTTAAATCCGTAGCCGGGAAGTTTAATTTCAGCGCAAACGCAATACATGCCCTGTATAAAACCGAACCTATAAGCGCCATCGTCGTAGGAAGTATTATCGATACTTTTTTTAGTATCGCTTCGCCTATTATAACCGACGCAAGCCCCATTACGATAATACCCGTCCCCATTCCCACATCGGCAAAATTCTGATATTGGGCCATAAGTGAACCGGAAAGCGATACCAGGGCGTTTGACAGCATCAGTCCTACTATTTTGGTAAATCCCGTATTTATCCCAAGGGATGTGACAAGTTCCGGATTATCACCTGTCGCTATGAGCAAAAATCCAAATTTAGTCTTTAAAAACAGATCGAGCAAAATTTTTATACAAATGGCAAACAGCGCCGCTATAACTGCTACCGGCACCATACCAGTAAAAATATTCGTTTTATTAAATAAAGGTATATTGGCTTTCCCCATTATCCGAAGATTAATGGAATAAAGCCCTATCATAACCAATATCCCCGCCAGAAGGTTTGTCATTTTAAGCTTGACGTGCAAAACCCCCGTTGCCAGACCTGCGGCGGACCCTGCCAGAAAAGAAAAAAAGCAGGCTGCATACGGGTTGATTCCCTTTACAATAAAGGAAGCCGTAACGGCAGCCCCCAAGGGGAAGCTGCCTTCTACGGTCAAATCAGGAAAATCAAGTATTTTATACGTTATATAAACCCCTAAAACCATTATGCCGAATATAAATCCTTGCTCAAGTATGCTTATATATAGATCCATGAAGACTATTCACCGCCCTTAACTATTTTTGCCCCTTCTTTAAGGTCATCCGGTATATTTATGCCTAATTTGGATGCAGTATCCTCATTTATAATAAGCTGCGCATCCTTCAAAGTCGTAATCGGGATATCGGAAGGCTTCTCCCCGTTTATGACATCTACGGCTACAAGGCCGGTCTGAAATCCAAGTTTATAGTAATCGATGCCTTCTGTCGCAAGTGCGCCCTTATTTACCGTTCCTTCTTCCGCACCGATTATGGGCATCTTCTTTTCGATGCATCCCGCGGAAATTATAGGCATCGCAGACACTATCATGTTATCTGTAGGAATATACAAAACATCCACCTTGCTTAAAAGCGAATCCAAGGCCTGAGGTATATCATTCGTGCTGGTGATACCTACGGGCACCACTTCTAGCCCGAACTTGGGGGAAATAGCCTTTACATCGTTTACCTGCAATTCGGAATTTGTCTCACTTGTATTATAAAGCACGCCTACTTTTTTGCTATTTGGTACCAGCTTTTTTAAAAGCTCAAACTGTTTTTGTACGGGTGCTGCATCGCTGGTGCCTGTAACATTTGTACCCGGCTTATCCCACGATTTTGCAAGTCCCGATTTGACAGGATCCGTTACGGCAGTTATCAGTATAGGTATATCCTTGGTCGCATTATACGCCGCCTGGGCTGTCGGTGTTGCGATGGCTAGTATGATATCCTTTTTCCCGGACACAAAATTCTGCGCAATAGTCTGGGCTGTCGGAGCATCACCCTGGGCATTCTGATAATCTATTTCGATATTTTCTCCATCCTTGAAATTCTTTGATGCAAGCGCATCAATAAATCCCTTGCGTGCCGCATCCAGCGCTTCATGCTCAATTATCTGCATTATACCTATTTTTATTTTGCCTTTTTTATCTGAAATCGACTTATTTGATTGACCTGATACGTTCTTTGAACAACCTGAAAGCAATACTGAAATAATCAATAAAATCATAATTAGAATTGATAAAGATTTTTTTGCTACCATACTACCATCCTCCATAATATTTTATGTTAAATTTTACAGTGCTCTTAGAAAAAAGAGCCTTCATTAGAAAAATTATAATAGAAACTCCCTACCATACTACCATACTGCGATATGCCAACTTCAAGTGTTTTATGTATATTAGCTAAAATTATACGCACACCTGAAATATTTGTCAATATAGTCGAGCAAAGTTGCAATTTTAAAATAACTCAGATTATATTATCATATATCAGGTATAGAGCGATGACCAAGCCCGATTACCACCTCATTTAAATGCAACAACCCTATACTCATGAATATGCAAACTGCAAGGTGTTCGCCACATCTGGCGATCCCTATTTTTCCTCCGACATTCAAACCGTTTGCCTTTAGCGCAACCTGCATGATAGCTTCCCTTGCAGCCCCGGCCACAGCGCCGTCATGCACATGGCAATCTTTTATGACCCCGGTCCTTTTAGATGCCACAAGAGCCCTTTCTATTATCTTGGGTATCGATTCTATAAGGTTGCCCCCGACATCAACCGCTGTTGTAAGTATTCCCTCTGCCCTGTAATCTTTAATAAGCTTCTCTTCCCCTTCTCTGGTCGATATAGCCATCGCTATTGCCGCCTTGGCAACATCAGTGCTATCATATTTCATAACTTCACCCCCATTTTACATATTATTATACCATATAATCTTTATCTCCAAACGCGGCACAGGAGCGGTCAAATATTTATACCGCTCCTGTGCCGCCTGCAAAAAATGTATCAAGTACATATTTTATATTCGAAGAATATTATTTCAATCGCCAAGCTTACAATTTTTAGAGTCTATAAACGCATGTTCACGCCATAAAGTCATGTGTAAATCCGCATTTATTATATCGTTTTGAAACCCACCTTTTGCAAGAACTTCAGAAATGCTTCCCTTCCCGTGTTATCTCTTTTAAACACCCCTGCATCTGCCAAAACCCTTGAGAATATACCGGCGACCTGCTTTTTTATATATTCTTTTGCATCAGACGGCTTTAAGAGCGTGCCACGTTCCCGTATCATATCTTCTATCCACGGTACATGCTTATATAAAGCGTCATTTTCATCATACATGCCATGCACATATTTTGTTTTTCCTGTCAATATGTTTTCTATATCTTTAAGTTCAGTATTCAACCTTCCCGGAAGCACGGCAAGCCCCATGACTTCTATTAGCCCTATATTTTCCTTCTTTATATGATGAAGCTCATTATGGGGATGAAATATCCCGAGAGGATACTCAGGTGATGTTCTGTTATTTCTGAAAACAAAGTCCATCTCAAACTTTCCGCTTTTATTCTTTCGTGCGATAGGCGTTATTGTATTGTGAGGAATTCCGTCCGTATAAGCTAATATGCCGACGCTCTCATCGCTGTATTCTCTCCATTTTTCCAATATCCGTGATGAAATGTTTATTATATCATCTTTATTCCCCGAAAGCCTTAACGTAGACATGGGCCATTTTACTATGCCGGCATTGATAGAGGGATATGAAGGATTTTTAAGCTTTATTTCGGTCTCAGCCACTTCCATCGGGAAAACATGCCGTCCGCCCTGAAAATGCTCATGATTCAATATGGAACCGCCAACGATGGGAAGATCGGCATTTGAGCCTATGAAATAATGAGGGAATATCTCAACGAAATCGAGGAGCCTCTTGAAAGTCTTCCCGGATATCTTCATCGGGACATGCTTTTCATAAAACACGATGCAGTGTTCATTATAGTATACATATGGGGAATACTGAAAATACCACTGTTCACCATTTAATGTTACCGGTATCACCCTGTGGTTTTGCCTTGCAGGATGTCCGATGTTTCCCGCATAACCTACGTTCTCCAGGCACAGCAGGCATTTGGGGTAGCTTGTTTGGGACATTTTTCTCGCTGCAGCTATATCCCTCGGATCCTTTTCAGGCTTGGATAAGTTTATAGTGATCTCCAGATCACCATATTCCGTGCCGGAGCGATAATAAATGTTCTTTTGTATCCTGTCCATCCTTATATAATTGGAATGTATGGAAAAATCATAAAAGCCATCGGTCGCCGCCTTTATGCCTCTTTGCCCTTTAATGTCATTGAACTTATCGATTATTTCCGACTGTCTTGGAGTCATGCACCCCATTATTCTCGTGTCGAATAAATCCCTCCATGTTACGGTATCATCGGGTATTATTTTATTTTCCGCAGCATAATCCGTAAGTTTGTTTAGAATTTCAGCCGGATACTCGGGAACATCATATTCAAATTCACCATCATACGGTTCCTTTATTTTCAAAAGGTCCAGCAGTCCATTCCTTACAGGGATCATATCATCTCTATATATCAAACCGTGAAATATGCCATACTTGAGCAACTTTTCAATTTCTTTTGCAGCATCAATGCTATTCACTATTGTTCCAACTCCTTTAATTATTCGATTTCTCTTGCTCCATCGCCTATTTCGGCTATATAAAAATCAGCTGTAAGGCCGGTTTCCCTTTTATAATTTTCTCCAACCTTTTCTTTGAATTCATCCACAGCGTCTTCCTTTATGATTGTCACCGTACATCCTCCAAACCCGGCTCCTGTCATGCGCGAACCTGCTACACCATGGATCTTCCATGCCTCCTTGGCGAGTGAATCCAGTTCCGGCCCTGTGACTTCATATAAATCCCTTAAGGATATATGAGATTCATTCATAAGCTTTCCAAATCCTAAAATGTCCCCTCCTTCCAATTTGCTGACGGCATCGGTTGTCCTTTTTATTTCATAGATGACATGCTCGGCTCTTTTTTCAACAACATTATCTTCGATAAGGTATTTATACTTTTCAAACGTCCGTACGTCTATATCTGCAAGCTGTTTTATATCAAGTTTCTTATTGAGGTACCATACGGCTTTCTCGCACTGGCTTCTTCTCTCATTATACTTTGAATCTGCAAGCCCTCTTTTTTTATTGGTATTCGATATCAATAACTTGTAACCTGTAAGCTTTATCGGAACATATTTGTATTCAAGGGTTCCGCAGTTTAAAAGCATGGCATTATCCCTTTTGCCCATTCCCACGGCAAACTGATCCATTATGCCGCAGTTTACCCCTACAAATTTATTTTCCGCCCTTTGAGAAAGCTTTACCATCTCTATCATATCTATATCACAGTCAAACAAAGCTTTAAGCATGACAGATGTCACAAGCTCGATGGATGCCGATGAAGAAAGACCAGCGCCGTTTGGAATATTTCCGTCGTATAATACGTCAAATCCCCCTATCCTGAATCCCTTATTCTGAAATTCCTTTATTACACCCTTGGGGAAGTTACCCCAGTCGTCTTTTTTATCATATACGATTTTATTTACATCGACTTTTACCTTTAAATCAAAATTTGTCGATGCCAACCTTACGATATTATCGTTTCTCTTCCTTGCCACGGCATATGTACCAAAACTCAAAGCGCACGGGAAGACATATCCTCCGTTATAATCCGTATGCTCCCCTATGAGATTAACTCTTCCAGGAGCATAAAATGAACGCGTTTTCCCTTCATAACCGAACATTTCCGAAAACTTCCTTTTGACTTCCTCCAATTTCATAAACAATCCCTCCTGCGATTATTATACTTCAATTCAAAAGAGTCTCATGTCATTTTTTAAACGGCACAATTTATATCCGTATTTCGAATTTTGAACTGAAGTTAAGTATAGTTTAATTCGCAATTTGAGCTTATGTTATTTTGAGCACTCATTTGTTGCTCAAAATAACATAAGCCTATTTATGCCTGATTTCAAATTACGAACTGAAGTTGAATATAGAAAACCTTTTCTATTGCTATATTCTTATTATATAATATGTAAAATTATTTTAATAGTGCTAAATCGATATCGAAGTTTCATATATTTATATGAAATAATATTAAGGACGCGGCATATGCTGAAAATATTTTATATCCCATGGAAAAAAGCGGCTCTGGCTGTAATTTTTCTTGTTTTATGCATAAGCATCTTTGCTATATCCGAGAAAAAGACATTTTTTGCTGGCAGCCCCCTTGAAGGAAAGACAATAGTCGTGGATGCAGGCCATGGAGGCGTCGATAGCGGAGCCAACAACAGCTATATTAAGGAAAAGGATGTAAACTTAGATATTTCACTTTATCTTGAGAAAAAGCTGTCACAAAACGGTGCAAAAGTCGTCATGACAAGGACGCAAGACACCGAACTTTCAAAATCATCCAAAATAGACAGGAGCAGATACCTTGAGGACCTGTCCAACAGGGTTGAAATAATAAACAATGCAGATGCGGATTTATTCGTGAGCATACACACAAATTCAAATGTCAGAAAGCCTTCGACAAGGGGCATGATTGCATTTTATTACAATTCAGTCCCCCAAAACCGCGAAATAGCATATGCGCTTCAGGATGTATTCAACACATATGAGTTTGTATATGATGGAAATTCATATACCAGCCACCATATTCCCCAAAAAGGGAAATACTATATATTAGTTAACTCAAAAGTACCGGGAGTAATCGTTGAAAGCGGGTTTATTACAAACAGCGGCGATTTATTCCTTTTAAAGACGAAGGAATACCGCCTGCACATAGCAGATGCGGTATGCAAGGGTATAATCAACTATTTTACAAAATCCCATGCCGCCCCTTTAGAAAATGGCTTATCAGGTATTGAAGAGGAAAATATAATACGGATGTTTGAAGATGAGGAGCAGTAATGCTATAAATTTCTTAAAAACATATGCGATTTTTCATTGTTCTCCTCCAACTCTTCGATGCTGTTTATGCCTATAGATTTGAGTATTTTTAATACGCACGGACTGTCCACAGGAGTTCTGTACTTCGATTCATCACCATATTTATTTACAGACTCTCTTCCTTTTTCCTTGTCGATAATAGCCTTGGGGCCTCCCACACATCCTCCTATGCATCCCATGCCTTCCAGAAAGTTTACATCTATCTCTCCAGCAACAGTTCTGTCCAGCAATTGTTTGCATTCCCTTATTCCGTTTCCCTGTGTCGCTTTTAATTGAACAGCCTTCGCCGGGAACATACTCTTTAGTGTATCTTTGATGCACTCGCTTACCCCGCCTGTCCTTGCATATATCCTTCCTCCCTTTGATGAGTATTCGCTCTCCTCCCCATGAAGCTTTTTAGGGTCGATGGCGGCGGCTTTCAATATCTCATCAAGTTCGTCAAATGTAAGCACAAAATCTATGGCATCTTTTATATCCTCTTCCCTTGCCTCGCTCTTCTTGGCAATACACGGCCCCACAAACACCACTTTAGCTTCCGGATATATCCTTTTTATCACTCTTCCCGCAGCCACCATAGGTGAAACCGATGGAGTCACATGTGCTAAAAGATTTTTATAATGCCTTTTCAAAAGATTCATCCATACGGGACAGCAACAGCTCGTTATCATAAAATCGCCTGTATCTTTAACCAGCCTGTCAAATTCTATTACTTCCCTGATGCTTATTATATCCGCAAAGACGGAAACCTCATAAAGATCTTTGAACCCCAACATTTTAAAGGCTGTACGAAGCTTTCCATAAGTGACATCGTTCCCAAACTGGCCTATGTACGCCGGCGCGATAGCAGCATAAACAGGAAAACCGCCGTTTATCATATTTACAATAGGAAGGTACTGGATTTTATCGATTATCTTTCCGCGCCTGCAGGCCTTTTCGCATTCCCCGCAGCCTTTGCAATTATCTGTATTTACCTTTATTTTGCCGGCATCCCGATCCAGTATCATGGCATTGAAGGGACATGAAGCCATGCACTTGCATTCTTCATCGTTTTTGATGCATTCTCTGCAGTCTCCCACTAATGTTAAAATGGGTTCTTCGCTGTATTCGTTTAAAGCCTTTTTTGCAATTTCCTTAAGGCCTACGTTGCTGTCAGGTTCTTGTCCCATCGCCGATGAAAGATAACCTTTAAGCATATCCTCATCCATATCTTGAAGCTTGATATCATCTATACCCTCTACTAGTTTTCCTTCCCTCTGCAATTTTACGACTTTCCTGAATATATCCAGATATCTTTTATTCATAGTATATCCTCCGCGAATCAGCTGATATTCTTCAAATGCAAAGCATCGATCTTCTTTATATTATTATTTTACCAGTTGAAGATATATATTCAAGCTAAAATATTGCACAGCCCGTGAAAACATGTATTTGCAATTAATTGATATCCCTGTTCATTTGGATGTATTCCGTCAAGGCTCATATAATTTCTATAATCGGTCGTGTCTAAAAATGCCTTTCTGATATCTATAAGATATACTCCGAGCTTTTCGGATGTAGCTTTTACAAGATCGCTGTACCTTTCCTGCCATTTATATATCCCGCCGTTTTTATCTATCCACTTCTTTATAGTATCTCCGAAAAATCTTTTGAGAAGGTTATAATACCTATCTCCATCAAGCGGCGGGAGAGTACTTAAAATTGGTATCGCTCCATATTTCTTGACCGCATCGATTATCCCAGCAAGGTTTGTTTTGAACCTGTCAATAGGCACAGTGCCTTCATGCCTGCCATCTGGATCTTTTTTTACTTCTCTCCAGTTGGGATTGCAGTCATTGCCTCCTATTTCGATTATTGCTATGCCTCCATTTTCAAGTACAATATCCTTTCCAATGTGCAAAAGCATATCCTCGCTTGTAACATTGCAAATTCCATCGTTTTCAACATCCATATCAAGCAAATCCTTCAGTATAACCGGATATGAATTTTTCGTTATGAATGGTCTTCTCTCATTCAAGTTCCATACTTTACCTTTTGTAATGCTGTCACCTACGCAAAAAATTTTATTTTTCACAATAATCACTCCTATCATTACTGATATTCATACATATTATATTATCACTATTGATAATGCAATACAACAAAAAGAGCATTATTATATAGAATGCTCTATTCCATGCTTTTTATTATGCTGCTGAATACTTTTACAGTCTGATTAAGATTATCTATCAAGTTCAACTTCTGGTGCTTTAATTCCTCGCTTCCTCTTTTGGTAATCGTATAAATCCTTTTAATCCTCTTGTCCGGATCATCCCATTTTCCAGTCACGAAGCCATCTTTTTCGAGTCTCTTCAATATGGGATAAATTCCTCCTGTGCTGGGCTGCCAAGCACTTTCGGTAATATCTGAAATTTTTGTTGAAATTTCATTGCCATTTGACGGTTCCTTATATATAATACTTAAAACGAGCGTGGGAAGTATGCCCCTTGTAAGTATCCTGTCCACCATCTCATTCTCCCGTTTCATTTTCTTAAGTTCCGCAAGTTTTCTCTTGTACTCAGTCTCTATCTTTTTCTGTTCGGCATCCCAGTCGACTAAAACTTTTGTCTTTTCGGCCATGGCAATCCCTCCGGTAAATATCTGCTGTAATAGTTAAAATAATTTATATATATATTATCACTATAGATAATATATATCAATTGCTTTTATCCACATTCCTTCAATTCGTAATTTGAACTTATGTTATTTTGAACACTCATTCGTCAGATTCAA
>JASEJN010000035.1 GCA_030016385.1 Clostridiales bacterium
GCAAAAGTGGGGAATTTCTTCTGCAACTTTGTCCTATTTTATTTTGCAACAAACAGGGATCAGTTCATTAAAATTGTTTACAAGCTCGTTTTATTTAAAACCATTTTATAAATTAAAAGAAGTTTTTTTATTTTCTAAAGCTTTTGCAAGCATCTACATAAGCCAGTATGTTCTCCCAAGGCACCTCAGGTTCAAGCATATGCGTCGGAGTGCAGCACAATCCGCCTTTATCCCCTGCTATTTCAAGGTTTTTATAGACTGTATCTCTAATCTCTTCAGGAGTGCCAAAGGGCATGATTGTCTGGGTCCCTATAGTACCATTGAAGGAAAGCCTGTTGCCGAATTCCTCATGTATCTCCTTAAAATCCATACATTCAGGCTGAACCGGATTCAACACATCAATACCTGCATCAATCAAATCATTTATAAAAGGTTTCACATATCCACAGGAATGGTATATTATAATCACATCCTGTTTTTCTTTCCTTATTGCATCTATGACCTTTTTCAATCTCGGCTTAAGCCAGGTCCGATACATTTCTTTGCTCATCATAATGGTTTTCTGCATGCCTATATCGTCGCCAAGCTTTATTATATCCACACCGGACCTGGCATAAGCAGTCCCTCTTATACAAGCAGCCTCTGTTACCCTGTCAAGAAGATATTCGGCCTTTTCGTCCTCCATCATCATATCCATCATGAGCTCTTCCATGCTTCTCATATACCAGCTTGTTTCCCATATTGTACATTCCATGCCCCCTACGGCTGCCAATCCCATGGCATGTATGTCCTCCACCTGTTTCTTCTGGTGTTCTCCGCTTGCCATGCTGTAATCGGGGAAAGGATATTCTTCAAGCCGGCTCAGGCTGTCGATGTTCGCCAGGGGATGTCTCATCCTTGTCATATGTTTTGAAGTTTCGCTTCCGGGTTCATAAGCCACTCCCCATACATCAAAGGTTGTCCCAGGCAGCAGCTCATAATCATAATAACTTCGGAATTTTTCAGTATCCACATCGGGAAGTCTTAAATCGTCAACCGTTCTTGACGAAAATCCAAAATACTCAGCATAGTCAGTCCGGCCTGTCCTCTCCTTAAAAGTTTCATACAATGATGGGCACAAATTAAACTCTACAGGGACCTCACTGTAACCCTGCCTCCTGTATAACGAAATAAGGTTGTCTCTTTTATTCATATGTAGTAACCTCCATATATTTTATTTTCAAGATTTCATACAAAGAAATGAAGGGACGGTTCACAACATTATGGCATTGACATATACCCCAGTGGCCTATCTATCGGATTTATATATACCTAAATTCCGAACAATGATATGTGAAAGATGAATGAACTGTCCCACATCTACGCATATTTTTTATATGTATTATCATCTCTATGGCATTTTACAATATAATTTGAATAATTCCCCTAAAATTATCGCTATTAAAGAGCTCGAGAGGGTCCCGACAAGATAATAATCACTGAAATCATTGCTCCTAAACTGCCTGAACCTGGCTATAGATTTGGCTGCAATCACGAATGCTATGCTTTCATAATGAGAACTTATAACAAACAGGAAAATAATTATCCTCTCAAGTATTCCTATGGCTTCTCCATATTTATACGGCGATTTATTCCGATCTTCATTGGCAGCTGCCGTCTCCTGTATCGTCTCGTTTGCCGGTATTTTGGCCGTATGAGTACTCTGCATGCTTCTTTTATCAGCCTGGCTGTCTTTAAGCTGTTCCGGTAAATTTAAAAAAAGCTTTACTGCGACAGTCCCACCATTTATTAGAAAAAGCATGCATGAGATAAATAAAATGGTGGAGGTAAAATTGCCATATTGAGCATGTTCCAATTCGGGATATGTAAGGTGCAGCCATACAGCCGCTTTTTGTCCTGCCAAGTTAAGTGTTACCCTTTTATACAGGGGATTCAATACAAATATAAATGCTATATGTAAAATCTGGTCAATTATAAAAAATACTATTTGCAGCTCACATTTAAACTTTTTTTCACAATTTATTTTTAAATAGTCTATTATAAAATGTGAAATGGATAGTATAAGGATACATAAAACCATATAGCCGCCGATAAGAGGAAGAGTCAGTACAAAAACAGAAGCAAGGAACATCAGGGAATGTTTTAAAAGTATTTTGGAATCTTTTCTCTTCAGCCTGCTCATAACATCATTCTGAATATAAAAGTCATTAAGCACATGGCTTAATATAAATAGATTTATTATCATTTTGTTGTACATATAAAACCTCACCAGTTTCTTCATAAAATATTCATCTGCTATAATGCATTTAAGGCGTATATTTTATGTTTATGTATTGTACAATGCATATTTCATAAGTATGTACTATACAGTGCATATTTCATGAGTATGCATTATGGAGTGTATCATTTTTTATAATGTCTGCTTATAATTTCATCAAGCATTGTGTCCACCATATTTCCGCTTAAGAAAATCAACAATATTCTTTTCTGCATATTTTATTTCATAATAACCTGCATTATTTAATAACCTGCTAACCGATCCCTGAGTCACTTTCAGCTCGTCAGCCACGGCACACTGAGATTTTTTCTTATTATATAGCTCAATAGCCTGGTTCTGCTTTGGAGTCATTTTATCTTTATATACCTCCATAAGATAAATCAATGAATTTATCAATTCATCTTCAGCGGAGCCTGTACAAAAACAAATGGACGGCTTTTTCTCCTTGGCACGCATCACCATACTGCGGGCATTATGATATGCCGGTCCGTCAGACCTTATTGCAATACTATAATCCGGCTGTATATCCATTCCTCCAATGCCTACGCCATATACAAGCTTAACCGGCTTCATGTTCTGCGAAATAAATTTTATTATCTCGCAGCTCAAATAAGAATACTTTCCATACAGCAGCCCCTGAAACTCGTCACCAAGGGTAACAGTAAACCTTGATGCAATATACTCCTTATATTTGTCATTTACCATATGCTCAACTACACCAACGAATTGCTTCTGTACCTCAACACGATTGCCAAGCTCTCTTGACTTAACAATATCGCCTATTATAGCACAATAGTCCATCTATAATTCCCCTCTTTATCATAAAACTGCGGGCTGTTATTTGTCTTCAAAAAAGTATTCCTTTATAATAAAATTTAACATCATTATCTTGAATTTGTAAAGATGGTAAGGCTGATGAATATTTTTTTATTGTGATACAAGGTGAAGGTACAGTTCACGACATTATAGCACTGTTAACTCATTGATAAACTGCAACATGAACTTTTCATATTATTTCTGCCTTCTCACCCTGCGTTTGAGCATTACCGCAGCAAAGACAACTAAAAAATGTATGCATTGACAAAACAAAGTCTTAAATGATATGCTCATTGCGTATATATACATAAAAAAGGAGCAGCTTAATGCAAATGTCATCAAGTAAAGGTTTGTACAAAAGAGTTATACAGCTTATGATTCCTATAGCTTTACAGAACGTCATTACATATTTGGTAGGTTTTACAGATAATTATATGGTAGGCGTCCTTGGAGACCGTCCTCTGGCAGGGACATACGCTGCCAGTCAGCTGCAGAACATACTGCAAATGCTGGTAATCGGCCTGGGGGCTGCTATTACAATTTTAGCCTCTCAATACTGGGGGAAAAAGGATACGGAAAGTATTAAAAGCATCACTGTTCTGGCCCTCAAGTTCAGTGTAGGAGCAGGGCTTGTATTCTTTATTGCATCATTGTTTTTTCCCGCACAGATACTCGGCATCTTTACAAATGATCAAGGTGTACTGAATGAAGGCCTTAAGTTTACGTATGTAATCCGCTATACATATGTTTTCTTCTGCATTACACAGGTTCTGATCTCTTCCATGCGCAGTGTGGAAAGAGTAAAAATCGGAATGAACATAACCATTATTACATTTTTCGTTAATCTATTCTTCAACTGGGTATTCATCTACGGCCACCTTGGAGCACCGGCTCTTGGCGTAGCCGGCTCGGCTATTTCAACATTAATAGCCCGTATAATTGAAACCATTATAATGGTTGTCTATGTGAGATTCATAGATGACAGGCTGCTTCTCAGGTTTAAAGACTTGTTCAAATCAAACGCTGTTTTTGTAAAGGACTTCTTCAAGTACGGCTCTCCCGTAATACTGGGAGATATACTCTGGGGAATCAACCTGGCAGTGCAGGGCCTCATTATAGGCAGGCTTGGGGAGACTGCCATGGCTTCAGTCAGCATTACCAATAATGTTTTCTCCATTATGGGTGTTGCCGTATATGGAACAGCGGGAGCATCCGCAATAATTATCGGAAAAACCGTTGGTTCAGGGGATTATGAAAGAGTAAAGGAGTATGCAAAAAAACTGCAGATACTGTTCTTGATTATGGGAATAATTTCCGGTTCTGCTTTATTTGCACTGAAAGGCCTCATACTGCATTTTTATAATTTGTCGGGAAACTTATCAGCAGATACCATTACCATGGCAACACAGTTTTTAATAGTGCTGTCCATTACGATGGTGGGTACCTCTTACCAGATGTCAACGTTGACAGGCATTGTCCGTGCAGGAGGCGCCATTTACTTTGTACTTGTAAATGATTTTATATTTGTCTGGTTTATAGTTATTCCATCGGCCTTGATAGCACAGACTGTATTTCATGCCTCGCCTTTGATTGTATTTGCCTGCCTTAAAAGTGATCAGATACTTAAATGCGCCGTGGCAGTTGTAAAAGTAAACCGCTTTAATTGGATTAAAAAACTTACAAGAGAACCTGCTAAAACTGTCAGCGCTTGATTCTTGGAAAATATATGGACGTAAAAAAAGGCAAGCCATACATTTCGCGGCTTACCTCTTTATTTACTTCTTTAACACTACATATAACAGAACAAAGTTGATGGTTTATTCCAATTCAAAAGCGCCTGTATACAACTGATAATACTTCCCTCTCTGGGCAATCAGTTCTTTATGGTCACCCTTTTCAATAATTCGGCCGTTTTCAAGAACCATTATAACATCCGAATTTTGCACAGTTGAAAGGCGATGGGCAATGACAAATACGGTCCTGCTCCTCATAATGGAATCCATGCCGCGCTGTACAAGGGCCTCCGTACGGGTATCAATCGAGGATGTCGCCTCATCCAAAATCATAACAGGAGGGTCGGCCACGGCGGCGCGGGCGATGGAAATCAACTGTCTTTGGCCCTGCGACAGGCCGCTGCCGTCGCCTGAAAGAATGGTCTGATAACCCTTTGGCAGCATCCTTATAAAACTGTCCGCATTTGCAAGTTTGGCTGCCGCAATGCATTCTTCATCGGTTGCGTCCAGCCTGCCGTAACGTATATTCTCCATGACGGTTCCTGTAAACAGGTTGACATCCTGCAGGACTATACCAAGAGACCGTCTCAAGTCGCTCTTTTTAATTTTATTTATATTTATACCGTCATAGCGGATTTTGCCGTCCGTAATGTCATAGAAGCGGTTAAGCAAATTGGTAATAGTGGTTTTCCCCGCGCCTGTTGCGCCAACTAATGCGACCTTTTGTCCGGGCTTTGCATGCAAAGTAATATTATGCAGTACAATCTTGTTTTCCTCATATCCGAAGTCCACATTATAAAATTGAATCTCGCCCTTTAGTTCAGTTAATGTTACCGTGGAGTCGCCGTGAGGATGCTTCCACGCCCATAATTCCGTACGCTCCCCGGTTTCAACCAAAACGCCGTTTTCCTTTTTTGCATTGACAAGGGTGACATAACCTCCATCGGTTTCACTTTTCTCATCCAATAGTTTAAAGACTCTATCTGCCCCCGCAAGTGCCATAATGACGGAATTTATCTGCTGAGATACCTGTCCAATCGGCATCACAAAGCTTCTGGACAATTGCAGGAATGAAGCAATCATACCAAGCGACATAACATCTGCGCCTGTCAGGCTTATATTGGTAACTTTGGCAATGCCCATTGCACCGCCTGCAACCGCAATCAATACATACAAAACATATCCGAGGTTGTTCATGACAGGCATCAGTATGTTGGCATATTTATTAGCCTCGGTCGCGTTGGTGCAAAGCTCATCATTTTTCTTGTCAAATGTTTCTTCCGCCTTTTCTTCATGGCAGAATACCTTTACAACCTTCTGGCCGTTAATCATTTCCTCGATATAGCCGTTTATGTCGCCAATTGATTCCTGCTGTTTCACAAAATAGATTCCGCTTTTCCCTGTGATTTTGCGGGTGACTTTCGATATAACATAGATGAAAACAATAACAAAGAGGCTGAGCCATACGCTGATATATAGCATTGCAAAAAATACTGCAACTATAGTAAATATAGAAGAAATCACCTGCGGAATGCTCATCGAAATCATTTGGCGGAGCGTATCGATATCATTTGTATAATGGCTCATGATATCGCCATGAGTGTGGGTATCAAAATATTTTATAGGCAAGGTCTGCATATGAGAAAACATTTGATCACGTATTTTTTTCTGTACACCCTGCGCAATAACAACCATTGTCCTGTTGTAAAACAATGTTGCCAGGACACCAATAAGAAAAATGCCACCCATCAATATTATAGCTCTCAGCAAACCTGAAAAATCAGGTACCGCTTGAAGCAGAAGCGGGGAAATAAATTCATCTATCAGTTTTTGCAAAAACAGCGAGGAAACCGCACCCGTAACGGAACTGACCAAAATGCAGACAATAACAAAAATAAAATACAATCTGTACTGCTTCAGATAAGAAAGTAGCCGTTTTACCGTGCCCGGGTTCATTTTACCTCTTGGTGCAATTCCATGCATATTGCGGCCGGGGCCCATAGGTCTATTCATTTTCCTTACCCCCTTTTACCTGTGATTCATAGACTTCCCTGTAAATGGAGCTGCTCTTCAGCAGTTCTTCATGTGTGCCGACTGCGCTGACTTTTCCATCATCCATTACAATAATTTTATCGGCATCCTGGACGGAAGCAACACGCTGCGCAATAATCAATTTTGTCGTATCCGGAATCTCGTCATGGAAAGCACGGCGTATAAGCGCATCTGTTTTGGTATCAACCGCACTGGTTGAATCATCCAGAATCAGTATTTTAGGCTTCTTCAAAAGTGCCCTTGCAATGCACAAACGCTGTTTCTGTCCGCCTGAAACATTGGTACCTCCTTGCTCTATATAGGTATCATACTTGTCAGGGAAGGCCTGGATGAAATCATCCGCCTGCGCCAGTTTGCATGCACGTACCAGGCCTTCATCGGTTGCATTTGCATCGCCCCAGCGGAGGTTTTCTTTGATGGTACCAGAGAACAGCACATTTTTTTGAAGCACCATTGCCACCTGGTTTCGGAGAGTCTCAATGTCATATTTACGGACATCGACGCCGCCGACAGTTACACGGCCCGCTGTAACATCATATAACCGGGGTATCAGCTGCACAAGGCTTGTTTTTGAAGAACCAGTTCCGCCAAGAATGCCTATGGTTTCGCCTGATTTTATTTTAAGGTTGATGCCGTTTAAGACCAGCTTTTCCACATTTCTCACATAGCTGAAATCCACGTTTTCAAAGCAAATATCACCATTTTGAACGGCATACACAGGAGCGTCACAATTTTTTAAATCGCTTTCCTCATCCATCAGTTCTACAATTCTTTCAGCAGATGCCCTCGATATTATAATCATTACAAACACCATTGAAAGTCCCATAAGGCTTCCCAAAATCTGCATCGTATAGGCAAGAAGGCTCATTAGCTCTCCTGTACTCAGCCCGTTTTGAGGGTTGCCGCCGCATGCCACAATAACCCTTGCCCCGAACCACGAAATCAAAAGCACGCAGGCATAAGTGCTGAACTGCATCAAAGGCATATTGAATGCAATTGTCTTTTCTGCTCTTGAAAAACCGGTATAGATGTCTTTGGAAATATCGGCAAACTTTTTATTTTCATGGTCCTCGCGGATAAAGGACTTTACGACACGGATGCCATGAAGATTTTCTTCGACAACATTGTTAAGCTTGTCATATGTTTTAAATACCCTCTGAAAAATCGGATGTACATGCCTTACAATCAGATACAGACCGGTCCCAAGGAGCGGTACGAACGCAACAAAAATAAGAGTAAGCTTTGCGTCGATGCTGAATGAGGCTATCAAGGAAAAAGCCAACATAAGCGGCGCACGGAATGCCATGCGGATAGTCATCTGATAAGCCATCTGCACATTGGTAACATCGGTTGTCAAACGGGTTATAATGCTTCCTGTTGAAAACTTATCAATATTTGAAAACGAAAAGTTCTGTACATTATAATACATGTCATGGCGAAGATTCTTTGCAAATCCGGAGGATGCAATTGCCGCACTGCGTCCTGCCAGTGCACCGAAGAACAAAGAAATAAATGCAGCTATCAATAATGCAACACCAATCTCTATGATATATGGCATATTGCCGCCATCAATGCCTTTATCAATCAATCTCGCCATAAAAAGCGGAATAACTACTTCCATAATGACTTCCATTGTAACATAAGTAGGCGCAAGTATTGAATCTTTTTTATACTGCCTTACGCAGCTTGCCAGTCGTTTAATCATTCATATTTCCCCCCAGTCATAAATCCTAAAAATGTTTCCAAAAGAAACTGTTTCAGATGGAAACGATGTTTGACGTCAAACAATTATTTCAAAAATAAAGTCGATCTTTTATATCGGCATGGTGATTATTTTAAATTATTTTTCATTCTTTCAATATATGAGGATAGATTATCAATTTCCTCCTGCGTAAAACCGTTCAAAAGGATAGCTTCCGTATTTTTAATGTCATTCATTATTTCCTGGTGCAGAGCTAAAGCCTTTGGAGTAAGTACAAGTTTTTTTAACCGCGCATCATCTGAAACACCGTGCCGCTCAATCAGCCCTTTTTGCTCCATTAGTTTAATTACCTTGGATATGGTGGATCTTGTTGTGGAAAATTTTTCTTCCAAATCCTTTTGAAAAACATCCTTGTCCGGGTTATCCGCAATATATGCGATAATCCAGCCGTTTGCCCCTGTAACACTCTTTGCATATTGAAAAGTGGCCGAGTTTTCCACATGACGCCTTAGCAGGTTTGAAAGACTACGGATTTCTCCACCTATTATTTTTTTATGCACGCAATAAGCCCTCCTTTTCATAATGTTGTATGTCAAACTGTATGACATACAACATTATAATGTGTTACATTTGTTTTGTAAATAGATATTTACTAAAATAATATGGTGATATACAATCAATTTTAGATAATTATTTGATGAATTGTCCCCGCATCTAAAAGATATTTCAGATATTTATGTGCCTGAGCCTTAGAGCAGTCATTGCCCTTCAAAAATTTCCATTCTAAAATGAGAAGAATTATATTGCAATAGTGGTCTGCTACAATCTCAGAGGGTTTCGTCGAGAGAAGCCTAAACATAGTACCGGAAAAAGCGTCTAATGTCCGCTCCTCTGGTTATTTTTTTGTAATATCATATTTTATAGAATACCTTTTTTACAGATTTCAAGTTTTTGTCTAAGCTTGAACAAAAGCTTTTATTTGATTCTTGCTATCATTTGCATTTCAATTTATCATAAGGTATAGAAGTTTGCAACTGTCTGAAATTATTCGAATGAAAATTATTTACAAAATTAATTACAAAGATGATTCGGATGATAGATAAAGGAGGTTAAGATCATGATCTTTTATTTTTCAGCGACAGGAAACAGCAAGTATGTCGCTTTGAAAATTGCGGCAGAGACAAAAGAAGAACCAATCGCCATTGCAGACTGCGTTAAAAATCAGCAGTTCACATTTGTGGTAAAGGATAAAGAAAAAATTGGATTCGTTACCCCGACCTATTTCTGGGGATTACCAACCATTGTAGGTGAATTTCTTGAAAAACTGGAACTTAAGATTCCGGATTCACACCATTCCTATATCTATCATGTAGCAACATTCGGAACAACAACCGGACAAGCCGGTCGCATGGTCGACGAGATTTTGAAAAAAAGAGGTTTATCTTTGGATGGTATGTTTAGTGTGCAGATGCCCGATACGTGGACACCAATTTTTGATCTTACCGACAAGGAAAAAATAGAGAAAATCAATCATAACGCTGAGATGCAGATCGATGAAGCGATCGAGAAGATCAAGTGGGAATTCTTCGGAGATTTCAGTTGCCGAAAGGTACCCATGTTTGCGGTTAAATTGTTTTACCCGCAGTATGAGAAACAACGGAAAACAAAGCATTTTACGGTTGGGGACAGCTGTATCGGATGTGGGCTTTGTGCAAGAAAATGCCCGGTTGAGGCGATTGAGATGCAAGGGGGCAAGCCGGTATGGGTCAAGGAAAAGTGTACGCTCTGTCTTGGGTGCCTGCACCGCTGTCCGAAGTTTGCAATCCAATATGGAAGGAAAACCAAAAAACATGGTCAGTATGTCAATCCGAATGTAAAGATATAAAAAGAATATGTCATTGATACAGTATTTTCATTTTGTTCAATATTGGACAAAACTGATTTTTTGTCACTTGTATATCTTTGAAAGAGGGCATATCATAGATTTAACACATATAAATATGTTTACATGTGTTTGCAATTAATATTATGGATTTTCTGAATAACATTAAAGACATGCCGACCCTCTATCCCGGCAGGGACAAGGTCAATAGGGAAAGGAGGAAAAGAAAATGACGGAAACTACAAAGAGCACCACAAGCGGCAAAGCCGGCAATATTCTGGGTTGGATTGGCCTGATTCTGGGCGTCATCGCCTTCTTCTGGCAACCCGTCTTCCTGGGTATCGTGGCCATCGTACTGGGCCTGATCGGCGTCTTCTCCCCGAAGAAAGTTCTGAACATCATTACCATGGTGGTGGGTGTGGTTGCCCTGATTATTGGGCTGGCATAGTTTCGGCCCAGCCAGGACGGATTCATCTTATTAGGAGAGAAGTCTCTCCACTCCCCAGTTTGTCAAAGACCCTCTACGGGGGCAATGTTTCCCATAGAGGGTCTTTGACTTGATTCTTGTGGTCTTCCATCAATGTTTTTGCAACGCACCTAAAAGATATTTGAGGTACTCGTGTGCCTGAGCCTTGGAGCAGTTATTCCCTCTCAAAAAGCTCCATTCCAATATGAGAAAGACAGTATTGCTGTAATGGTCTGCGATAATCTCATAGGGAATTTTGTAGTGTTCCTTGCAGGAAGACTGCCGAAAAATTTCCCGCATTTGGTTATCCAGATAGCCTCGGAAATGATTCAACAGGAAAGTTCTCGTGGAGTTGAATTTAAGAATGCGTTGGATGCTTACCAGATAAGTGGATGCAAAATCATACGCGCGGTCGAAAAATATATACAGGCTTTCCTCCGGGTCAAGCTCTGCATATTGCTCAAGATGAATATGTTTGCCGATGGTATACCAGCAATAATTCAGCAAATCATACTTATCGTCAAAATAATTGTAAAACGTAGCGCGAGGGTAATTGCTTTTCTCACAAAGCTCGTTTACCGTGATTTCCTCAAAAGGCTTTGTCGAGAGCAGTTCAAACATCGTACCGGAAAATGCATCCAAGGTCCGTTCCGCTCCCCTGGTTGCTTTTTTTGTAAGATCGTATTTCATAGATATACCCCTTTTTCGAATTTCATTATTTCGTCCAAATTTGGACAAAAGCATATTTTTGATACTTGATAACTTTTGCATTTTAGTCTATCATAAAGTATGAAAGTTTGCAAGCGTCTAATATTGTTCGTTAGTGTAAAACTATTGGACTTGACCTCTCAAAGGATGAGAGTTACTAAATATTTGGTAAAATTCTTATGGAAACCAAACCCGATATCAAACTGCTCATCAGCAATGCCGGTGTTGTCAAACGCGGCAATTTCGATGAAGCTGGGCTAAAGGGCCAATTAGATATGTGCGATTTGAATGTTAAAGGCGCTACAGCAGTGACCCATCTTTGCCTGCCCTATATGAAAAAAGGCAGCATCATTATGGAAACCTGTTCAGTTTCAGCGTTCGCGCCGAACCCACATTTAAATGTCTATAGTGCAACAAAGGCTTATCTGAAGTCTTTCTGCATAGGTTTGCGGCAGGAATTGAAGTCACGCGGTATCAATGTTTGCGCGGTCCATCTCGGTTGGATGAATACTGAAATGAACGCCGGTGCAAGAAACACAAGACATACTGATGTGTCTAATTTCCTACCGGAAGTGAACGTTAAAAAACTTGCATCAAGGTCGCTGGCAGCAGCAAGGAAGGGACGGGCTTCCTATACACAGGGCGCTTTTTATAAGTTTTACCACTTACTGGCAAAAAATTTGCCACATACCTTAGTCGTGAAATTTTCTGCAATGTGATTAGCGTGAAGATGGCGGCTGTATTGCTGGTGGCGGGCAACCAAAGTCCACAGTGATGAAGCTGAGGGATACGAGGGCCAAAAGAGCATCAGTCCTATATGAGGACGACCGGAAAGAACAAAGAAGAGTCAGCTACAAGAATACTGATATAATATCTATTTATAATGGATTCTATGGAAAACCAAATTGCAAATGGATAATTAAAAGAAGGTATGTAACCTACATCTTATGAGCAGATTACATACCTTGTAAAAACTTTAGAGGAATTTAAAATTAGTAATAGAGGTTTAATCCTTTATAATTTCGGTCCTGTTCGGACTGTTTCGTCCTTCAAGTTCAGGAGGACGCCCTTCCAGTGCGGCAAATGAGATTTCAATATCCTCAGTGGCTTCTTCAGGTGTCAGACAGCCTACGGTAACCATGTCGCATGGGCGAATGGTATTCCAGACAAATGTAAGCCCTACAAAAGGACTTGTTCTTCCTGCAGCCATAGGCTTGATGGTCATGACCGGTTTCTTTGCGTTCCATATGACTTTGTGTATATATTCCACTTCAACCTGCATTAAAAAGCCCATGCAGTTATATATCTGTATATAAGTTTGTACATCATATCCATTAAGATCCGAGTAAATGACGAGTTCAGGCATATGGCAGGACAGTCCAGGTATCATGTCATGATCCCTTATCATCTTTAAATAGTCGGGCAGTCTGTCTATGGTTTTCCTGTTCTTGTTGACCAGTTGTTCGACGGAAGAATGATGAATCAGGCATAAAGAAGCTCCATTCTTCTTGCTCAAAGCGATGGTTTTTTCTGCTTCTTTGCGTGATGCCGTATCATCATCTACATTAATTATTGGAGTGTCGACAATTATCATGCCCTTTCCTGTGCGGTCTTCTGCTTCCTTAACGGCATCGATCAGGTGTTGATTCCCTGCAAAGGGTCCCATGATTGTGTCAACTCCTGAGCTCAAAAATATCTCAAGCATACTTGCTATGGCGTCTGTAGTGCTATTTCGCATTCTTATCATATTGTCGGCGGCAGAACTGGTATGACTATACCCCAGTATCCAATTGGTGCCTATTACCATTCTTGACAGTGACAAGCCGGCTACTTTAGTGCGCGGAAACATTTTTACCAAAATCTATTCCCCCTTCATATTAATATTTATTGATAATACCTCTTTCTATTAGTTATAAAACAAGGATAGCAAGAGGAACATCTCTATTCTATCATAATTATTGCAAGAATACTCCGACATTTATAGATAGGCTTCAATTCGTAATATGAGCTTATGTTATTTTGAACACTCATTCGCCAGATTCAAGTTTTGTAAGTTCTAAGGCCAGCAGCCTTAAGAATCCAAGAGCTTTTGAAACTCGTTTCACTCAGACAATCAAAAGCTCTAAGGATTCTTTGCAGCAGCAAAGCCAAGAACTTATCAAAACTTTCATAATGCTCATTCGTTGCTCAAAATAACATAATCTTATTTATGCCTGATTTCATATTGCGAATCGAAGATAGATAGGGAGATAAATTGTATCTATTGTAATTTACTTAAATTATGTCATAATTTAAGTAGAAAAAGAAGCAAGATATAATTGTATTTGACCGTAAAACAACAGATAAAGCATCTCTTATTTTTATATAGAACAATACAGAACGTGAAACTAAGATTATTTGACGGGGGAATTCATTTTGATTGAAGTGAAATTTTATGAAACAGTTGATGACCGTTTGCTTAAATTTGCGGTAATCGCGTCTAAATATCAGGGCCGGTGGATATTTTGCAAGCACAGACAGAGGGATACTTTTGAAATTCCCGGCGGACATCGGGAGCCAAATGAAGATATTCTGACCACCGCCAGAAGAGAACTGTTTGAAGAGACGGGAGCCACCGACTATTCTATAATGCCCATCTGTGTCTATTCGGTCGAGGAAAACGGTGCCGCTCCAATACATAATAAAACGTTTGGTAAGCTGTTTTTTGCAGATGTCCATGTACTGGGGCCGCTACCGGAGTTTGAAATTGAAAAAATAAAACTTTTTTATGATATGCCCTCCGAATTGACATATCCGCAAATTCAGCCCACATTGATGGACAAGGTAAAGGCGATCGTAGGTTAGGAAGGAATATTTTAAATCGGAGGCTGTTTAAACATGATTAGCCATGAACAACAGGAAGTTATAATGCTTCTGACAGAACAGATGAAAGGGAGAAAATTGGTCTGGGCTCTGACCGGAAGTGCTAGTTTTGTTATTCAAGGCATGAGTATGCCTGTTCACGATATTGATATTCAGACGGATGATAAAAGTGCCTATGCCGTAGCGGGGCTTTTGAGGGAATTTATCGTAAAACCGGTATGTTTTTCAACATCTGCTGCCATCCGGTCCCATTTTGGCGAATTGAATATTCATGGAGTCAAGGTTGAAATAATGGGGGCGGTTCAGAAAAGATTGCCGGATGGAGGCTGGGAAGAGCCGGTCGATGTAAATGCCATGTTGAAAAAGGTGCTTTACATGGGCGTAGAGATTCCGGTTTTGCCCCTCGAATATGAGTGCGAGGCTTACCGGAAGCTGGGCCGAATTGAAAAGGCGGACAGCATCCGGCGATTTCTGGAGCTTAAGCAGCAGTGTAGTAAACAAAGATAGATTTTCAATGAAACGGACCAATCAACAAGGGAAAGGGGGATTTTCTATGCAACCAGTCATTGACCATATCCATATTACGGTATCTAACCTGAAACGGGCCGAAAGGTTCTATGATATGCTGCTGCCGCTTTTGGGGTTTGATATTAAAAACAAAGAAATTGATATGGTTCCCGAACATGAGTATCAAATCATCGAATACAATCATCGCAATTTTTCCATTGGGCTTGTGAGCCCGCGTTCCGCTTTTGCGGAAGATAAAATAAACAGAAGGAAACCGGGGGCTCTACATCATCTTGCTTTTGCCGCCGATTCGCGAGCGGATGTTGATAGACTTTACCGGAAAATTTTAAAAATCGGCGCGCAGATCGTACATAAGCCGCAGGAGTATCCGGAGTACTGCGCGGATTACTATGCCTTTTTCTTTAAGGATTTTGAAGGAATAGAACTGGAGATCGTTTATTTCAACCGGCCCGGGTACTTTGAGAAAAAGAGTGATATGAAATGGAAATTTCCGAAAATCCGGGAAATAGAAGCTGAAGATCGGCAGGCTGTAAATGATTTTATAAAGAAGCACTGGCTGTCTGTCAATATGGTTGTCAGAGGACAGGTAGTTGATATGACTACATTGGACGGTTTTATCGCCAGTGAGAAAAAATTAATTGTGGGTCTTGTCACATATCGGATTTCGGATGGCGAATGTGAAATCATGTCCCTCGACAGCATTGAGGAGAACCATGGCATCGGCACCGCTCTGCTTAATTGTGTTATCCGGATGGCGGAAAGCAAAAGATGCAAAAGGGTCAAATTGATCACGACCAATGATAACATCCGCGCCATCCTTTTTTACCAGAAGCGGGGCTTTGATATGGCCCGTCTGTATCGAAACGCGTTGGATGTTTCAAGAAGGCTGAAGCCTGAAATTCCACTTAAGGGTGATTTTAATCTTCCAATCCGTCATGAAATTGAATTTGAACTTTTGCTTTCAGATGAATGTAATAATCAATAAATAACTTCGATTTGCAATTTGAAATCAGTCATAAGCTCATATTACCAATCGAAGCAATAAATAGAAGCAAGGTTGAAATAGATTTTTACTGGAGGAATTTCTAATGAAGGATCTAAAAATTTCTGAGATGATGTCGCAGCAAAGGGAATTATGGGAGAAGTATAAAGACAAATGGTCGCCTATGGAACCGCCATATGGCAGAGATAGCATCCTCTGGATGATTGAAGAGCTAGGTGAGGTTATCGCTATTATTAAAAAGCGCGGAGAGACGGCGATTATGGAAGATGCAAAAGTCCGCAGTGCCTTTGTTGAAGAATTCGCAGATGTTTTAATGTATCTTACCGATGCCATGTTGCGATATGGAGTCACGCCGGATGAAATTTCAAGCGCCTATGTCAGCAAACATAATAAAAACATGGTCAGGGACTTTGACCGGGAACACAGCAGGTATTTAAAATGACTATTTTGGTATATGAAAAACTTGTGCGTGACAAAATTCCTGAGATCATCAAAGCGAACGGACAGAAGGGCTTTTTCCGTATTCTAGAAGATGAAGAATATCAGATCAAGCTGAATGAAAAGATGAAAGAGGAACTCATAGAGTATCTGACAAGCAATTCTGAAAGGGAGGCCGTTCAGGAACTTGCCGATATGAGCGAAATCATAGATGCCATTCTTGAACTGAAAGGGGTCTCAAAGGAAAAGTTTTGTGTATTTAAGCAAAAAAGAAAGGAAGATCGCGGAGGATTTCAAAAACGGCTTTTACTTGAAAAAGTTGAGAAGTAGAATTTTATGATTCAAAGCAAGGAGAAAAACCATGAAAAAATCGGAGTATGAGAACATTGAAAGATACATGCTTGAGTGTATGAAAGATAGCGCCCACGATAAAGAGCATATTTATCGGGTTTTGTACATGGCGCTTGATATTGCAAAATATGAAGAAAATGTTGATAAAGATACTTTAATAGCTGCTTGTCTGTTGCATGACATCGGCAGAGAGGAACAATTTAAGAATCCAGCTATAGATCATGCAAAAGCAGGAAGTAAAAAAGCCTATGACTTTTTGGTAAAAAGCGGCTGGTCGGATAGGCGGGCGTGGCATGTTAGGGAATGTATACTGACCCATCGGTTTAGAAGCGATCATCTGCCGAAAAGCATAGAGGCCCAAATACTCTTTGACGCTGACAAGCTGGATGTAGCGGGTACATTGGGGATTGCACGGACACTTGTTTATACCGGCCAGGTTTCCGAGCCCTTATATTCTGTAGATGAAAAAGGGAATGTTTTAGATGGTGAAAGTGACAGGATGCCGTCATTCTTTCAGGAATATAAATTTAAACTGGAAAATATCTATGATAAATTTTTCACTCAGAGGGGTAAACAAATCGCAAAGGAGCGGCAGGAATCTGCGGTTTCTTTTTACAACAGCATGTTGAGTGAGGTCAGATCTTGCTATTCATGTGGGAGAACCGAACTATCCGCTCTTTTAGCGGGTTTATGCTAATATAAAATATTTGAAAGAGAGGGTTTATCATGTACAATAATAAGATAGGCGTAATGGTGGATTCTTTTAAGCTTGGGCTTAAGGAGGGCATAAAAAAGGCAAAAGAGGTAGGAGCAGATGGCATACAGATTTATGCTGTAAGCGGTCCTATGGATCCCGACAATTTAAGCAGGTCGGACAGACGGGAATTGCTTGATTACATAAAATCAAAGGGGCTCGTTGTCTCCGCTCTTTGCGGTGATCTTGGGGGCCATGGCTTTGCTGTTTCAAAGGATAATCCGTGGAAAATCGAGAAATCCAAAAAAATAATGGATCTTGCAAAAGATTTAGAGACAAATGTTGTTACGACTCATATAGGGGTCGTGCCCGAGGATAGAAATAATCCGAGGTTTTCAGTAATGCAGGAAGCCTGTGAGGAGCTGGGAAATTATGGCGATAAAGTCGGGGCTTATTTTGCTATAGAGACGGGTCCTGAAAAGGCTGTTACATTGAAGGGTTTCTTAGACAGCCTTGATAGTAAGGGTGTAAGAGTTAATTTTGATCCTGCAAATTTTGTTATGGTGACAGGTGATGATCCGGTGCAAGGCGTGTACACATTGAAAGATTATATAGTCCATACCCATGCAAAAGATGGCATAATGATAAAAAAGACAAATCCGGAAATTGTATATAATGTTTTCGCAGAAGGCGGCATCGAGGATTTCAGGATTGAGGATTATTTCGTGGAGAAGCCGTTAGGCACGGGAAGCGTTGATTTTAAGGGTTACATTAAGGCGCTTAACGATATTTCATATAATGGTTTTCTCACCATCGAAAGAGAAGTAGGAGAAAATCCCGAAGCTGATATAAGGCTGGCTGTTAATTTTTTGAAGGATATTCTAAAGAAATAAAATAAACTTGTGTAAAATTTGCATAATGTTATTGATTTGGAGGATCAGAATATGAAAGATAAAGTCGGTATTGTTTTAGCTGGAATAGGAGGTTTTGGGAATAATTATGTGAACAGTCTTCTCGACTATAAGGGAGAAGAAATATTTGAAATCCGCGGCGTAGTCGATCCGAGGCCTGAGGGCTGTAGAAGGGTGAACGAGCTAAAATCAAGAAATATTCCCTTTTATAACTCTATCGAACAGTTTTATGAAAATGGGAACAGGGCCGACCTGGCGGTAATAAGCTCCCCGATACAGTTCCATTGCCGTCAGTCCTGCACGGCATTGTCCCATGGAAGTCATGTCCTTTGTGAAAAGCCAATAGCGGCTACATTGCAGGAAGCAAAAAAAATGGCTGATGAAAGAGACAGGGCAGGTAAAATACTTGCAATAGGATTCCAGTGGTCTTATAGTCCGGCTATTTTGGCTTTGAAGCAGGATATTCTAAATGGGCTTATGGGGAAACCTTTAAGGCTCAAAACCATGACATTGTGGCCAAGGGATTACAAATATTATAAAAGGGGTTGGGCGGCAAAGATAAAGGATGCATCGGGCAACTGGGTGCTGGACAGCATAGCAAATAATGCTACTGCCCATTACCTCCATAATATGTTTTTCATACTGGGGGATAAAGTAAATACGAGTTTACGTCCCGAAAAACTTGAGGCTGAGGTGTACAGGGCTAATAAGATACAAAATTTTGACACGGCAGTTATAAGAGCATATGCCGGAAATGTGGAAATGCTCTATATAGCCTCCCATGCTGTAGAGGATAACTTCGGGCCGGTATTCTGCTATGAATTTGAGAATGCAAAGGTAACGTATGATGAAAACGGCACCCGCGAAATAAAAGCATCGTTTGGCGATGGTACCGTTAAAAAATATGGCGATCCGACTAAGGATATAATGAGAAAATTGTTCGTTACCATCGATGCCATAAAAAAAGGTTCCGATTTCGTTCCATGTTCCATTGAAGCCGCAACTCCGCAGCTTTTGTGCATAAATGCGATACAGGATGCAGTGCATGAAGAAATACCTCAATTTCCGAAAGAATTAACTGTAGAGGATAAAAATTTATGCGGCGGGCCTGGCATATATGTAAGAGGCATGAGCGATTTTCTCAAAAAGTGTTATGAGGGCTGGAAGATGCCTTCTGAATACGATGTTTCTTGGGCAAAAAATACCGGTATGATAGATTTGAGGCACTATGATAACTTTATAGGTTGGAAATGATTAAGGCATGCATATAAATTATTTGAAGAATATGCACCCAATGATTAAGACATATATAAACTTTCATTAAAGCCGAGAACTTCGGCCGATGAAAAACAGGGGCGTTCACGGGTGTATGAAATATAGAATATACACCTGCCGTTACCCGTAATCTAGATAAAATGAATGGAGAGATAAAAATGGATGTAATCAGAAAAAGAATCGAAGGGCTTAAGTCTTATTCGCCTTCTTTGACTTCCAGGGACGATCTGGATTCATTCTGGGAGAAGACTTTAAGGGAATGCAAAAATAAGCCTTTAAATGCGGTAAAGGAGAGAGCAGATACATTTCTTTTGAATGTCGATGCATATAAAGTAACTTATTATGGTTATGACGAAACTCCATTACACGGATGGTATCTTGTCCCCAATTTTTTAAAGGACGGGAAGCTCCCATGTGCAGTTATCTTTCACGGATATACAGGAAGCAAGGGTTATCCGGAAGAATATGCAAGATGGCTATTGATGGGAATGGCAGTCTTTGCAATAGATATCCGCGGACAGGGGGGAGAGACCGGGAACCTTATGGGAAGCAGGTTCGGTATGGTTAAAGGGTGGATTACCCAGGGCATACTCGACAAGGATACATGCTATTATAAAGCTATAACAGTCGATTGCTTGAGGGCGCTTGACTGGGTATCAGAGCAGCCCGAGATAGATAAAAGCCGCATATGCGTTATGGGTGGAAGCCAGGGCGGCGGACTTACGTTTATTACAGCCGCTTTAAGCGATAAACCGGCAATTGCTGCCCCATGCATACCTAATATGTGCCACATGGACTTAGGCGTCTTTAATTCTACAAGTTCGCTTACAGAGATCGCCGAATTTGTCAGCAGGTTTCCCGAAAAATTAGATAAAGTACTGGAGACTCTAAGTTATTTTGACATAATGAATCTTGCAGATCGCATCTCGATACCCGTTCTTGTTTCTGTGGGATTGAAGGATACCATCTGTATGCCCGAGACGATATTTGCGGCGTATAACAATATTAAATCCGAAAAGCATATAAAAGTTTATCCTTTTATGGGCCACTGCGTGCCTGAATATCACAGAAGAGAAATAATGTCCTTTATCAATAACCACTTTAAAAAATAATAGAGTATAAATTATTTGAGTTTTCATTGGTAATATGAGCTTATGTTATTTTGAACATTTATTTACTGCTCAAAATAACATAGCTCTATTTATGCATGATTCCATATCGCGGATTGAAGATTTTTTGAAGAATGTTATTTTTGATAGCCAAGCTTCAGGGTTGTTCCAGTAGTATTTTTCAAATATAATATACACCTATAAAGTAAACGGAGGAGATATCGTGGATTTAGAAAATAGAGGGAAAAAAATAAAAGTCGTTATGACTGCAAGGGATACATATGACAGGCTATCGGTTAAGGATGACGTGGTATTTAAAGATGATACATCTGAAACCGAGAGAAATATAATAAATATATATGACGATATCAAATATCAGGAAATAGTCGGTTTTGGGGGTGCTTTTACAGAAGCCGCATCGACAACGTTGGATAAACTTACGGGGGACAAAAGGGATGAGGTGTTGAACGCTTATTTCAACCCCAAAGCCGGCATAGGCTATACCCTCTGCAGAACGCATATAAACAGCTGCGATTTTTCACTGGGCAATTATTCGTATGATGATACGGATGGGGACACGGAGCTTGAGAATTTCAGCATTGGAAGGGATGAAAAATCGTTAATACCATTTATCAAGGATGCAGCGGATGTAGAAGGCTCGCGGTTTAAACTGTTTGCATCACCCTGGAGCCCGCCTGCATGGATGAAGACAAACGGAATGATGAACTATGGCGGGAAACTGAAGGGCGAATATTATGAAACATGGGCAAAGTATATAGCAAAATATATAAAATCATACAGGGAAGACGGCATAGATATTTGGGGTATTACGGTTCAGAATGAGCCTAAAGCCAGGCAAAAATGGGATTCGTGCATTTATACGGCGGCGGAGGAGAAGGATTTTGTAAGAGATTATCTTGGGCCGATTCTTCACAGGGAATGTCCGGGCGATGTAAAAATAATGATCTGGGACCACAATAAAGAGAGGGTATATGAAAGGGCAAAGGCGGCGTTTGAAGATCCAAAAGCTTCGAAATATATATGGGGGACTGCATTCCACTGGTATTCGGGAGAACATTTCGAGGCTCTCTCAGCAGTGCACGATAAATTTCCGGATAAATACCTTATACATACGGAAGGCTGTGTGGAAGGCGGAGCAAATATAGGATCATGGAAAACAGGCGAAAGATACGGGCACGATATAATAGGCGATTTGAACAACTGGGCTTCGGGCTGGACGGATTGGAATATGGTCCTCGATGAAATCGGCGGACCGAATCATGTAGGAAATTACTGTGATGCTCCAATAATCGCCGATACCAAAAGCAATACATTAAAATATGAGAGCTCATATTATTATATGGGACACTTCAGCAAATATATAAGGCCCGGATACAGGCGGATCGGTTACAGCAAGTTTACAGAAAAATTGGACGTAACAGCCTTTGAGTCAAACGAAAAGGATATCGTTGTTGTAATTTTGAACAGGCAGGATGATAAAATCAACTTTAACCTGAGGACGAAATACGGCATTGCAGAAATTACAAGCCAGGCACATTCAATAATGACATTACTTTATTAAAACAGGAAAAAGGCGACTGCTAATTAAAAATTTTCACAAAATTTGAGCTTTTCACATATTGACATTGGTATGATATTATCATATATTTAAATTGTATCCTCAAATTGAATAAAAAGGGAATGAGAACATGTTAAAATCTTTAAAGAGTATAACATTTCTTATAATAATATCAGTGGTAATATTGTTCATAGTTGTTTTCTCATTAGTACCGTTGCTATTTTTCCCGACTCGAAGCGTCACAAAAAAAGGCGATATCGTAAGGAAAGCCAGCATAGAGAATAAAAATGATGAGCCGGCTGATACCGAAATAAAGATAGTGCCTGAAGCAAAACCGGCTTTAAAGCCGATAGATTATGACTTGATGATACAGTCCAAATTGAAATACTACGACTACAAAAAGCCTTTCATAGATACTATCAATTTTAAATTTGAGGATAAACCTGTATATTTCTATTATCCTGTTTATGTATATTTAAACAGGTATTATTTACCCGTTGAAAACTTTGTCAACAAGATTAATGGCAGTGTTAAAGTGAATAAGCAGTATCTGTATCTGAATCTGAAAAATCATAGCGCCGAGATAGATACGCAAAAGGGATTGATGACGGCGAATAACGGGACTGTTCAAGTCAGAAATCCTGTTAAAAAATTTAATGGCGTATCGTATATATCGCTGATAGATTTTACGGATCTATTTGATATGACAACAAGTTGGGATTATGATTCAAAGACGATATCATTATATTTCGACAGGTGCAATCTTAAGAGAAATGCTGTATCAACGGGGAGGACTGCTCTTATAAGGCTGGAGGATGTATCCGTTGATCAGGTTTTTGATACTGCAGATGCCCTTGCAAAGCTCAGGATAGTCGGGGATTACCTTTATTCGGACGGGGTTCCATTCCATGTAGCATGGGTACCCAGGTATCTGTATCCTTTATATAAACTCGACAACGATCCGTCGAGATATTACAGCATGTATAATGCGGATTTCATGTATACTCTCGATTACCTGATAAAGAAGGGCGCTTTGATAGGCCTCCACGGCTACACCCATCAGCGGGGCAATGTAGAAAGTATTGTGGGGCTTGAGTTTAACGATAAATTTAATGATACTGATACTGCCATAGCCGACAGGTTAAAAGCTGCAATAAAATGTGCAAATATACTCAATATACCCGTATACTTCTTCGAAACGCCCCATTATGCGGCTTCGTATGGACAGCATAAAGTTATGGAAAAATATTTCAACTATTTGTATGAACCGCTTGACTCAGGGCATGAAGAAAATGTTTATAAGGTAACACTTGGCAAGAGAGTAGTAAGATATGTTCCAACTTTATTTGATTATGTCAAAGGCGAAAGAGATACCGACAATATGATCTACAAGATTGATACTGTCAATCCAAAAGCACTGGCAAGTTTTTTTTATCATCCTAACATTGATTTTCCATATATCAGGTTTACGAAGGTTGAAGGGACCGATTATCCATATTATGCTTACTTGTCCAATTCGCCTCTTCACAGGATAATAGATACATTTTATAAAAATAAGTTTATGTTCAAGAAGATAACCTCGTTAAAATAAGCGATGCTCATATAAAAGTATTCCGCAGCGATGATATTGCGGAATACTTTTATACATTAAAGAATTATATGATAAATTGAAGTTTTAATATAATAAAGTCAAATCATTTTCCCAAAACGGTTTTTAGCCAGTTCTCGGCAATCAAGGCATGTCCTGCTGCTGTCGGGTGAACGCCGTCCAGTGACCATGTTTCATACCTGACATGTGTGGAAGCTTGAGCAAAAATGCCGTCAAGAGGAATAAAAACAGCTCCAAACTCTTTTGCAAGTTTTCTTACGACCTGTATTTTGGGGTCAAGGTCCTCCCTCCACGTTTCTTCTTCTTTTCTTACCGGAAGAAGATAAGGTTCTAGCATGACTATTTTAGCACTGGTATTGTCCCTAACCTGATTCAATATGTCGCGGTATGTTTCTTCAAACATTTCTGCGGATGTAGGATCGTTGCTATCGTATCTTCTCCATGTATCGTTTATACCTATAAGAATTGATACGATTGAAGGATTTAAATCAAGGCAGTCCTTTTTCCATCGGCTTTTAAGATCTTTTACCCTGTTACCTGATACAGCCCTGTTGATAAATTTAACGCGCAGCTCCGGATACAACGCTGTAAAGAGCGATGCCGTGAACAGAGGATACCCCGGTCCCAGATCGTCAGGCACGTCATACTTGCGGCCCGCGTCAGTTACGCTGTCTCCTTGAAATAAAACGACTGAGTCTTTTTCAATTTGTATCGGCATGTACATTTCCTCCCTGTAAGATAATTAAATGTTATATTGCGATAATATGTAACAAAAACAAATTTATTATAGCATTGAAATTATTCTTTGTCACTTTACTAAAGACTAAAAAAGTCGGATGCATTTAATATGGTAAATGCATCCGACTTTTTAATAAACTATATCTATTGCAAAAGCGATGATAAAATAGTAGCGACAACGCCTATGCCTGCAACGATTATGACGCCGAGGGATCCTGCAGCGCCTGCGTTAGAGGTGAAAATCTGCTGGCCGACACCCATTGCGGCTAAAAGTCCTGCTATGAGCCCTCCATAAGTAAATACAGTCATAAGAGCCGCTCCGGTTTTTGCCTTGACGCCTTTTGGAGGCATATCCTCTTCAGGCAATATTTCACTCCATAATAGATCCCATTTTTTTATTCTAGGATAAAGCACTAATAAAAGGGGAATGCCAAGGACGATCGATGGGATACTGTTATTTACCGTAATTATTGCAGAAAGTGCTGCGAATGGAACAAGACCCAATAGTTCAAGTCCCCATGCGATTATCAATCCGCATGCAGCCGAACCCGTTATGGCACATACTATAAAAGCAAGTATCTTTCTTCCTGATTTCAAATCCGGTTCTGCATCATCGCTTTTTACGATTCCGAGGTTTGCCCAGAGCTTATATGGGACATATGCAAAGAAAAAGTTCCCGACAAATCCGAAAATACTTCCAGGCCCTAATGTGCCGAAGAAATCTCCTATGAGGTTTCCAATGGCAGAGCCCCACGCTCCGGCAGGTCCGAAAAGCAATCCTAAAACAATTGGAAGCGCGCTGGCAGGGCGAACTTCAGTTATGCCAGGTATTAAAACAAAGCCCTTAAAAGGAATTAAGATTGCGGCGTAAAGTGCGGCACTCAAAGCCACCAAAACTACCATTTTTGTGGAGTTCCACATTTTAAATACTTCTTTCATTTATAAAGCCTCCCTAAAAAAATTTTAAATATCTACGGCCAGTCGATAGCCGTGCAAAACTGCTTGAGGCAGTATTTAAGCGAGCAATTAAATATTTTTACCTCCCTTTGTTTTATTTGCTACCGCTGCAGTTATAGAAACTTAGTAAAGCATATGCACAGATTTTGCATATATTGAAAACAATAATATCAAAACCGAAATTATAGATATAACGATATCAGCTCTTTTAAAATGTATCTCCATGTAACTTGTTCTTTCGTTATTGTATCCGAACCCCTTTGATTCAAGGGCCATTGAGAAAACGTTAGTGCTCCTTATAACCGATACGAAAGTCGGAATGATGAGCGGTATATATTTTTTTACTCTTTCTAAAAGAGTGCCTGAATCGAGGTCCAAACCCCTTGACTTTTGTGCCTGAATTATGGTATAGCTTGTTGCGGATATCGTCGGGACAAGCCTTAGGGCTGTGGAAAAGGCAAATGCTCCTCTGTAGGGAATTTTGAGTTTAATAAGCCCCAGAGAGATCTCCTCCATTTTGGTCGAGCTTAAAAAAATCATTCCTGAAATAATCATTACATCAAATTTTATACCTGTTGCCAGGCCGAATAATAATCCCTCCGAGGTAATAGGACCGAGGAGCCTAACCCCGCCGCTCTTTGAAAAGCACCATAACAGTATGGAAACAAGGGCTATCATTATGAGTATTATTCGTATTTTTTTCAAATTGGACAATACTTTGCCTAGAGATCCATAAAACAGCACAAGCACGGAGAGTCCTATGATTGCAGGCAGCGAAATAAACATAAGTGCGATTATAAAGCTTATTAACATAATAAACATTTTAGTTCTTGGATCAAGCCTGTGAAGGCATGTATCCTTATCGAGATACAAAAACATATCCATTTCAGAAGGCCTCCTTCGTGCATTTTATCATTTCATCGACGGAAAGCATGGTTTTGCCAAGCATATTGCTTAAGCTTACAATATGCGGAGGTTTTAAAAATGAGCTTTCAAGTTCATCTTCCCTCCCGAATATTTCACGGGTGTTTCCGTACATTATTATTTTTCCGTCTTTTACCACAGCTACTTTATGGGCATATTCAGCTACAACCCACATCGTATGTGTAATCATTATTATGGTATGTCCCTGTTTATTCAGCTCTTTTATAAGTTCCATCATCTGTTTTTGTTCTTTAAAGTCAAGGCCTGTAGTGGGTTCATCGAGTATGATTACCTTTGGCCTTGCGGAAAGTATCGATGCAACGGCTATTCTCTGCCTTTCACCCTTTGTGAGTGAAAATGGGTCTTCATTTTCATATCCTTCCATATATACGGCTTTCAATGCTTCCCTTACCCTGCTGTCTATTTCGTCTTTTGAGTATCCCCTAATCTTGGGGCTGAATGCGACTTCTTCATATACGGTATCTGCAAAAATCTGGTGATCGGGGTTTTGAAAGGCGTACCCGACTATTTTACCGATTTCATATATTGAGGAATCCTTTGTATCTTTTCCGTTTACAAGAACATGTCCCTTTGTAGGCGTCAAAAGGCCGTTGAAATGTTTTACAAGTGTTGTCTTACCGCTTCCGTTATGCCCGAGTATGGCTAAGAATTCTCCGTCCCTGATTTTTAAATCGACTCCGTTCAAAGCATAATTGCCGTTATCATACATATGTTCCAGATCTTTAACTTCAATTATCACATCGCCGTATCCTGATTCTTTTTTCTTATCTTCTTCTATAAGGCTTTCATATTTTTTATCATCTATTTGCAGTTTCAGCTCTTTAAATTTTTTATATCCTTCAGATGGCGTGAGAGGAAGCTCCTCATCTTTAAGGGTGGAAACAGTTTTGAAATATTTTGGAATCTGGAGGGACATAATTCCTATGCTGTCGGTCAATTTTACATCCCTTAGCACATCGGAAGGCCTTCCGTCTCTTATAATTTTTCCGTCATACATTATGAGTATCCTATCGGAATTTAAAGCTTCTTCTGTTTCATGCTCTATGATGATCAGGGTAAAATCCTTATCCTTGTGAAGCTCTTTTGCGATATTGAACACACCTATCTTGCCTATTGGGTCCAGATCCGTCGTGGGTTCGTCCATGCATATGATGCCGGGGTTTGAAGCGAGCACGGAACCTATGGCAAGGCGCTGCTTCTGGCCTCCCGACAGAGTGGAAGGCTGGCGGTTTTCAAGCCCTTCAAGCTCCACCGTCTTTAATACTTTTTTGATACGCCGTCCGATCTCTTCTCTTTCAATCTTGAAGTTTTCAGGTCCGAATGCAATTTCAAGGCTGGTATTTGTAGAGAACAGCTGCGACTCAAAGTCTTGGAATACAAGGCCAATATCCTTTGCCATCCTGCTCACCGGCGTATTCTTTACGCTTTTTCCGTCTACCAATACTTCTCCTTCGTACTTTCCCCTCATAAAATGGGGTATAAGGCCGTTCAAACAGTTTGCAAGGGTTGATTTTCCTGCACCGCTCGGGCCCATGATGACTACAAACTGTCCTTTATCTATATCGAGATTTATATTATCTATGGCATTTCTGTTTTTTTGATCCTTGTATCTGAAAGAAAGACCTTTTATATGAATTGTGTTGGATACGGGCAGCCCTTCTTTATTATTCTGCATTTTTAATCCCTCCTCATCTAATGTATAAATACGAACATTATTTGAAAATATCATTTTAATATTAGACAAGCGAATGTATCTTTAGAAAAATAATACCACCTTTATATAGCACAGTCAATAAAAAAGATATATTTTACGAACATTAATATAAATAAACAATTAAATGTTAAAAAAATGTCCCGCCTGTTTCCATCTCAGTTTTATTTTGTGCAATATATGTAATTTAACAGGCACGGATTTTTCATAATGCTCATTCGTCGTTCAAAATAACATAAACGCATATTAAGAATTGCAGTTTAATATAAGTTAGACAATCCATCCTTTCATTTTATGCTCCATTTGCGGCGAAATGTATATTTTTATGCTTTACATGGGAACATATGTTCGTATATAATATAATTGAAATTGGTAATTATAGGGGTAATATTATGGAAAATAAAAACAGGGTTATTTTTCATGTTGATGTCAACAGCGCATTCCTTTCATGGGAGGCCGCATACAGGATGCATCTGGGGTCTTCGATTGATTTAAGGAAAATTCCGTCTGTGGTAGGCGGAGATGTTGAAAGCAGGCACGGTATCGTACTTGCAAAATCCATGCCTGCCAAAGAGTGCGGGATAAAAACTGGGGAAACATTATATAAGGCCAGGGAAAAGTGTCCTGAGCTTGTTATAGTTCCTCCCAACTTTCAACTTTATATTATGTACAGCGATGAACTTATTGAAATTTTAAAGGAATATACTCCTGACATACAAAAGTTTTCTGTTGATGAATGTTTTCTTGATTTTACCGGCATGGAGCATATGTACAAAGATCCTGTGGCTTTAGCATATGAAATAAAAGGAAGGATTAAAAAAGAGCTTGGATTTACAGTAAATATAGGGATCTCTAACAACAAGCTTCTCGCAAAAATCGCTTCGGATCTTAAGAAGCCAGACATGGTCCATACGCTTTATCCTTCACAAATAGAGGAAAAAATGTGGCCCCTGCCTGTTGAAGCGCTGTTCATGGTAGGAAAGGCGACAGCGCCAAAGCTTCACAGGTTAAATATAAATACCATAGGCGACCTTGCAAGATATGACAGGAATATTTTAAAGCAGAAGTTCAAGAGTTTCGGTACCATGATATGGAGTTTTGCAAACGGCATTGAAAATTCACAAGTAAGAAGCGACAGCCACATAGATGTGAAGTGCATCGGAAATTCCACCACGCAGCCTTTTGATGTAAAAGATATGGAAACGGCCCGCAAGGTATTGCTGTTCCTGTGCGAGACGGTATGCTTAAGGCTTCGAAACTCGAAAAATTTATGTTCCCTTGTAGCTGTAAGCATGAGAAACAGCGAATTCATAAATTATTCGAGGCAGAGAAAGCTTGACTATTATACGGATTCCACCATAAAGGTATGGAACATTGCCTGCGAGCTGTTTAAAGAAGGATGGAAGGGCGATGCCATAAGGAACATGGGTGTCAGGGTTTCCAAATTGTGCAGCAATGATTTTATGCAGATATCCATGTTTGACGATAGGAATGTAGAAAAGATGCGGGCACTCGATAAAACTATCGATAATATACGTATGAAATATGGTTCTTATGCGATTGTAAGATGCTCGTTTCTCAATTCGGGATTAAATGCGATAAACGGTGGATATCGATTATGAAAGTTGTTCCATGCACAAGGAATAGTTATAATGGAAAATAATATATAATCAATTGTGCATATTTCCAGTTATGGTATACTTAATATGTAAATTCTAATTTATATTTTGGCATAAGTAAATTGTGCTGTTTTGAAGATATGTGAAAATAATATCGGCATATAATATTTCGCTGTACAAGAGAGGATATTATTATGGGAGGATATTTTAGTTTTCTTCTTTCGGTCTTTATTTGTGCATCAGTCATGGCAAGCAATGTATATTTTTATACTGCTATCGATTACCGTTTCCGAGGGATGGCTCGTAAGGCGCGCTATCTGATATCGGCAGGGGCATTTTTAGCCTTGATGATAATAAATGAAAAAATCGTACCTTATATGCTGATGGGTATTGAATACGGCAATTTCAACATAGCCGCATATCTTGCATACATATTTGCCGGAGCATACAGTGCTATTTTAGCATGTGCGGCATTTGGGGCATATTTGTTTTTCACAAATGTCAGTAATACCGGTAACATATATTCTATAATAATACAGATGACCATAACTCTGCTTACGGCATATGCTGTCGATATATTTTTATCCAGGAAGCACAAAAAACCCGATGAGATTATGTTATTGCTGAGCGGGATAATTCTGACTCTCGAAAAATTCTTATACGCTATGCTGATCGATGAACCTGTTGCGGATTACGACAGATATATTATTTTTAACCTGATATTTATTTTGCTCCCCGGAGAAATTCTGATAAAAAGGAATAAGGTATATAAAGCTGTAAAAAAGTTCAAATTTAGCAAGAGATTATTCGAAATAATATTCAACTCCGCACCTGTAATGATATTTTATAAGAATAAAGAAAATATGTTGACCAAGGTTAATTCAAATTGTGCCGAGGAAATAGGCATACCGGCGCAAAAGCTTGTCGGAATGCCGCTTGAAGGGATTTTTCCTTCAGATGATGTGCAAATGTACAAAAGAGAGGACTCTATAGTTATGGAAACGGGAAAGTCCATGAAGAATATAGTCAGAAGCATCAGGACGAAAAATGGGGTGCGCTGGTTAAAAACGGATAAGGTGCCTTATATAGATGAAGATGGCGTGGCGTCCGGTGTAATAGGTTTTTCGGTTGACATAACAGAGCGCAGGGATCTCGGGGACAAAGTAAATTATATGGCTTACTATGATCTTGTAACAGGTCTTCCAAACAGGGCATTATTTAAGGATAGGCTATCTGTAGCGATAACTCATGCCAGGAGGAATAAGCTAAAGATAGCCGTAATGTTTTTGGATGTGGATAATTTCAAGTCCATAAATGATACGAAAGGTCATGCGGTTGGAGATAAATTTTTGTGCAATATCGCTAAAACTTTGGAATCCTGCCTGAGGGAAGAGGATACTATCGCACGCTTCGGCGGGGACGAGTTTGTGATGCTTATCCACAATATAAAAGATCCAAGCGATGTTCAGAATGTAGCCGCAAGGATCAATTCAAGATGCAGGCAGCCCTGGATACTTGATGACGGGAAATTTTATGCAACGATAAGCATAGGTGTTGCGATATTCCCAAAGGATGGAGAGGATACAGAGACGCTCCTTAAAAATGCGGATGCTGCGATGTACAGGGCAAAAGAGGCGGGGAAAGATAACTGCGAGTTTTATACTAAGTCCATAAATACCGATCTCATAAAAAAGCTTGAACTTGAGGAATACTTGAGGCATGCCATGGAAAGCAATCAGTTTTTGCTGTATTATCAGCCTCAGATAAATATCAATACTATGAGGGTTATAGGGCTTGAGGCCCTTTTAAGGTGGGAGCATCCAAGGCTTGGCATGCTTGCACCCGGTGAATTTATACCCCTTGCGGAAGAAACCGGGTTTATTGTACCGATAGGCGTCTGGATTGTACAGGCAGTCTGTAGACAGATAAGAAAATGGGAAGATGAAGGGATACCGGATCTTACAGTCGCTGTCAATATATCCGCAAGGCAGTTTCAGCAGAGCGGCCTGATGGAAATAATTTTAGACAGCATAAAAAGGGAAAGCATAAGCACAAAACTTCTCGAGCTTGAGATAACTGAAAGCACGGCGATACAAAACATCGAATATACACAAAAGATATTGAAATACCTGAATGATGCAGGCCTTCATATAACTTTGGATGATTTTGGAACAGGTTATTCATCATTGAACTATTTAAGGCAGCTTCCGTTTAATGCATTGAAGATGGATAAATCCTTCGTGGGAGGGATTAAATATAAATCGAGAGAGAACGGTATTGCCGAGGCAATAATCAGTCTTGCTCATAACCTTAACCTGGATGTGACGGCGGAAGGGGTCGAGACTAAGGAGCAGCTATATTTGCTAAAGTCCTTTGGATGCGATAACGTGCAGGGGTATATTTTCAGCAAACCCCTTACATCTTATGAAACTGCTAATTTCGTAAGGAATTGGCAAAACAAATATAAGCAGGGGGCGGCATACAATATATAGCGGGTGCTTATAGCAGCCCAAAGATAAATATCGCACGATTTAAAAATAAGGACAACCCTATGTTGAGGGTTGTCCTTATTTTTAAATGCTTGGCAGGTGTTTCACTTGCAGGCACTTTTGAATATACTGTATTGTAAATATTGCACTTTACATATTTTATAGGGGAGTATATATGATGAAGAAAAGTAAATCGATATTTTTAGTTCTGCTGATATCCGTAATCATCGCATTTTCTAGCTGCACGGATAAAAAGACAAATGATTCAAAAGAGTTCAAAACAGTAAAGGTGGCTTTTGACAACGCACCGTCTGAAGCAGGAATAATACTCGGGGATAAGTTGGGCTTTTTTGAAAAGCTTGGTATAAAAATACAATATGTACAATTCAATTCAGGTGCGGATGAGCTTTCATCGATAGCTTCGAATCAGGTGGATGTAAGCAGAGGAATAATCAACGCCGGGTTATTCAATGCAAGAAGTCAGGGAATCGATATAAAGCTCGTTGCAGACGGAGGACATAATATAAAGGGAAAGGGATACTTTGCATTAGCCATCAAAAAAGGTTTGGGAGAAAAATATAGGGATTATAAAGATATGAAAGGCATGAGGATCGCCATTGCATCTTTGGGATCCATAAATCAGCTCTTTGTTGAAAAAGCCCTTGAAAAGGGCGGCCTTACTACAAAGAATATAGAATACGTAGTCGTTGACTCTTTCCCGGATATGCTTACAGCAGTAGCAAACGGGAATGCCGATGCCACCATGCAAATAGAACCGCTTATAACCAAAGGCGTGGATGAAGGAATACTGGAATGGTGGAGGGATCCGGACGAATATGCACAGGGTGAAGAAATATCAGTTGTTATGTACAGTCCTGATTTTGTAAAAGACAAAGAACTTGGCAAGAAATTCATGGTAGGCTACCTTCAAGGGGTACGTGCATATAATGATGCATTGATAAATGGTAATAAGGATACGGATAAAATAATCGATATACTGACAAAGACAACTTTTGTTGATAAACCTGAAATTTTTAAGAAAATGAAACCTGCGGGACTCGCCCCCAACGGATATGTGCTAAGAGAAGGAGTAATCGAGGATCAGAAATGGTATATGAAGAAGGGGCTTGTAAAAAAAGAGGCCGATATCGATAAGCTTATAGACAATAGTTATGTTGAATATGCACTGTCGGTGCTTGGTGAATATAAGGATCCGAAGTGAGGGATTTAATATGACAAAGGAGTTAATAGGAGAGATAATAAAGATAGATGTTGAAAAGGGCAAAAGGGAGAATAAAAGCATAAACAACGTGCCATATAAAAGGGTATTATCCATTGTATCGCCGTTAATACTGCTTCTTGTATGGGAAGTGCTTGTGAGGATACACGTGCTTGACAGCAGATTTTTTCCGGCTCCCACAAGAATACTTATGGCCATGTGGGAGATGATAAAGAGCGGCATATTGTTTTCAGACCTTAAGATATCTTTAACCAGGATATTCGGAGGATTTTTGATAGGCGCTGTCCCCGGGCTTATAATAGGGCTTACGATGGGACTTTTTCCGGCAGTAAAGGTGATCCTGGATCCGGTAATTGCAGCGACGTATCCAATACCCAAACTTGCACTTATGCCTCTTATAATGATTATATTCGGTTTGACGGAAATCGAAAAAATGGTGGTAATAGCCCTTGGTACATTTTTCCTTGTGCTGATAAATACGGTAGCAGGGGTTGTAAACCTGGACACGATTTACTGGGATGTCGCCAAAAATTATGGAGCAAGCAAAAAGGATTATTATCTTACGGTGGCGCTGCCGGGAGCGCTTCCCATGATATTTACGGGCATAAAGCTTGGAATGGGCACAGCTCTTATGCTCATCGTGGCATCTGAAATGAACGGTGCAACTCAGGGCGTAGGCTATCGGATATGGGAGTCGTATTCGATATTCAATATTCCCGAGATGTATGTATCATTTATTGTAATGTCTCTTTTAGGCTATATTTTTACAGTGGTTTTAGATGAACTGGAAAGGGTCATAATACCATGGAAGCATGACTGAAGGGAGAGGCTTTGTGTGAACATGAACGAGCAGGTAAAGGCAAGGGAGATTGAAGACGCAAAAAAGGCAAAGATAAGGGTCAGCGGTCTTACAAAACAGTTTACAGTTCATAAGCAAAAAATCACGGCATTTAAAAATATCAACATTGAGATAGGAGAAGGAGAGTTCTGGTGCATCGTAGGTCCAAGCGGATGCGGCAAGACGACACTTTTAAGAGTGCTTGCAGGGCTTGAGCAGCCTTCTTCAGGGACCATAGAGATTATACACAAAGATATGAATAAGCCTCTTAATTCAATGGTATTTCAAGAGCATGCCATATTTCCATGGATGTCTGTCAAGGAAAACATTGCCTATGGTTTAAAAATGAGGAAGTATCCCAAAAAGATAATAGATCGGATGGTTAAAGAATACATTGAGAAAATGGACCTGACGAAATTTACAAACGCCTTTCCCCATCAGCTTTCAGGAGGCATGAAACAGAGAGTCAGCATTGCAAGGGCTTTTGTGAATGACCCTGAGATACTTCTTATGGATGAGCCCTTCGCATCCCTTGACGAACAGAACAGGCTCATACTGCAGCAGGAACTGCTGTCTATATGGGAATCGAACAGAAAAACCGTCGTGTTTATAACTCACAGCATAGATGAGGCGATTTTTTTATCGGACCATATAATGATCATGACCGCACACCCGGGAAAGGTCAAGAGCGTATACAATGTGGATCTTCCAAGGCCGAGGAATATGGCAAAAATAAGGACGATTCCCGAATTCAATATTCTTTTTACAAAAATGTGGGCAGAACTTAAAGAAGAGGTAAAACAATAGATGCCGGATAAAATTTCCGGCATCTATTTATGAAAGGGGGTATGTTTATTCAAAAACAGGATGGGGAGAAGAGCCTTAGCAGGATTAAAAATCCGGCTCATAATTTACGATGTAATCGTCAAGATACCTGTATTTTTTAGGCTTACCAGTGTAGCCGTATACCGAATATCCTCCATATCCGGGGTATGCGCCGTATCCTCCGAATACCCTGCCACCGAAGGCGCATACTACAAGTATCAATATGATTATGATTATAAGCGATGTTCCGGTCGTACTCGTTTGGCCACTTGTGCAACCTGTCGTGCCACTGCAAGTGTTGCAAAAAATATTTGGGTCTATGCTCAATTATCATCCCCCGATTCCAGGACATATATATCCTGGTTTATATTATGCATGGTGAAAGAACATGTTACAATTTTGAATGTTTTACATTTTTATAGTTCTCAACATATTTGCCGAGGGCAAACAGCGCAGCGGCAACTGTTAGATATAAAAGCAGAAGACCTGTGGTCCTGTCGATTTCCAGGAATATAACCGATATATAAAAAAGAACCGTTGCAATTTTTCCATATAGTTTTGCAGATACAAAAGTTCCCATTTTATATAAAATTATGGCTCCAAGGATCATAAAGAATTCTTTCAAACCTATTATTGTTACAACCCAAAACGGTATAATATGTTTTACCGTAAGGCTTATTAAAACCGCTATAGACATAAGTTTATCAGCTAAAGGGTCGAGAATAGAACCCCATTTTGTTATCAAGTTGAATTTTCTCGCAATATATCCATCCAATATATCCGTTAAACCGGCAGCAGCAAAAACAATAAATGAAATGAGCATTGCATTCGGTATATTAGAGAAGAAAATTAATAAAAAAACGGGAACAAGTATAAGCCTTATAATAGTTAAAATATTTGGTATATTCATATTAAGCCCACCCCGTTACATATTTTTAAAATAAGCTACGATAGAAGATGCAACAATTGTAACACCTCTTTATATATAGAATGCTACATATTTATCCTTATAATACAGATTGTATCAAATCACATCCTAAATTACAACTATTCAGAGATTTCGGTGCGTATATAAATTATTTGAAGAATATTATGGAAAGAGCAATTAGCGGAAAGTCTTTAGAGTCT